>WRCZ01000023.1 GCA_009783685.1 Actinomycetes bacterium | reverse complement strand
CGCCACGCCGGCGACCTCGTCGTAGCCGAACCAGCGCAGGTCCAGCGACTCGTCGCTGATCGCGGCGACCGCGCCCTCGGGCGCCACCGCCGCGTACTGGACGTCCAGGTGCCAGGCGCAGGGTGTCTCGTGGCGGTCCAGGCGGACCGGCTGCGGGACCAGCAGGCGCAGCCCCTCGATGCCGGACTCCTCGACGCCCTCGCGCAGCGCGGCGTCCGCGAGGGTGCTGTCGTCGGCCTCGCCGTGCCCGCCCATCTGCAGCCACATCCGCAGCTTGGCGTGGAGGGTGAGCAGCACGCGCTGCCGCGGCGGGTCGACGACCAGCACGCTGCCGGTCACATGACCCGCACGGCAGGACTTCAGCACGCCGTCGGGATGGGCGGCCAGGTGCGCCAGGTACTCCTGGCGCAGCTTCTCCTGGTCCGTGGTGGGCGCGGGCCACGCCTTCAGGACGCCGACCGCGTCCGCGTGCAGGGCGCTCACTTGCCGGTGTCGCCCTCGCCGCCGTCCCGTCCGGAGTCGGGGTCCGTGCCCTTCGAGCCTTCCTTGCCTTCCGTGTCCTTCGAGCCTTCCGTGCCTTCCGTGCCCTCGGGACCCTTGGCGTCCTTCGTGCCCTCGGCGTCGTCCTCGGCGCCGGGCGCCTCGGCGTCCTTCGCGTCCTTGGTGAGCGTGTAGTCCACCGCCTCGCCGGCCGCCTCGCCGAGCATCTTGTCCAGCTCGGAGAAGTCGAAGGTCTCGCGGTGCACGAAGCCGTCCGGGTCGTCCAGGTCGGCGGCGGTGGGCAGCATGTCCGGGTGGGCCCACAGGCCGTCCCGGCCGTCCATGCCGCGGGCGTCGGTCAGCGACGCCCACAGGCGGGCGGCGTCCCGCAGCCTGCGCGGCCGCAGTTCGAGGCCGATCAGGGTGGCGAAGGTCTGCTCGGCGGGGCCGCCGGACGCGCGGCGGCGGCGCAGCGTCTCGCGCAGGGCGCCGGCCGACGGCAGGTGCGGGGCCGCGGCCTCGTGCACCACGGCGTCCACCCAGCCCTCGACGAGGGCGAGCGCGGTCTCCAGCCGGGCCAGCGCGGCCTTCTGCTCCGGGGTGTCCTGCGGCTGGAACATGCCCTGCTGCAGCGCCTCCTGGAGCTGCTCGGGCTGCGACGGGTCGAGCTGCCCGACCGCCTCCTCAAGGCGGGCGGTGTCGACCTTGATGCCCCGGGCGTAGCCCTCGACGGCACCGAAGAGGTGGGCGCGCAGCCACGGCACGTGAGCGAACAGCCGCTGGTGCGCGGCCTCGCGCAGCGCCAGGTAGAGCCGCACCTCCTCCTGCGGGACGCCCAGGCCCTCGCCGAACGCCGCGACGTTCACCGGGAGCAGCGCGGCCTTGCCCGCGGGGCCCAGCGGCAGGCCGACGTCGGTGGAGCCGACGACCTCGCCGGCCAGGGTGCCGAGCGCCTGCCCGATCTGGGAGCCGAACATCGCGCCGCCCATGGAGCGCATCATGCCGAGCAGCGGGCCGGTCATGGCCTGCATCTCCTCGGGCAGGACGTCGCCCATGGCGCCGGCGACGCGCTCGGCGACCGGGTCGACCAGCTCCCGCCAGACGGGCAGGGTCGCCTCGACCCACTCCGCGCGGCTCCACGCCACCGCGGTGTTGGCGCCGGACGGCAGCGAGGTGACGCCGTCGAGCCACAGGTCGGCCAGGCGCATCGCCTCGGCGACCCAGTCGCGGTCGGCGCGGCCGACGCTGCTGTCCTTGACGCCGTCGGGCGTGCCCTGGGCGACGGTCTGGCGCGCGATGTCCTTGGCCATGTCCCAGTTCACCGGGCCGCCCTCGTAGGAGAGCATCTGTCCGAGCTGCTGGAAGGCGGCGCCCAGGTCACCGGGGTTCAGGGAGCCGAACATCGCCGCGAAGGGGTTGTCCCCGCCGCCGAAGGGGTTGCCGCCGAAACCGAAGGGGTTGGGGGGTCCGGACTGTCCGCCCTGGCCGCTCCCGCCGCCCTTGCCCTGCTTGCCCTCGTCCCCGTCCTCAGGCTCCTCCGGAGGGACGCCGAATCCGAATGGGATGTCACTCACGGGATTCCTCGGCTCTGTGTCGTGATGGGGTGTGTGTGGTGGGCTGTACCTCCAGCCTAGACACCTGTCCGGCAGGATGGCTGCGTACGTATCTGAGACAACCGTGGGAGACACCCGGTGAGTTCCCCAGAAGCACACGTTCGCCCAGAGCGGAGCGCCGGTCGGAGCGCCTCAGGACCGGTGGTCGCGGTCACGGGGGCGGCCTCCGGGGTGGGTCATGCCCTGGCGCTGCGGCTCGTCGAATCGGAGCAGGTCAAGAAGGTCCTGGCGATCGACGAGCGGCGCGGGGACGTGCCCGGGGCGACCTGGCGGGTGCTCGACGTGCGCGACCCGGCGATCGCGGAGAAGCTGCGCGGCGCGGACGTGGTCGTGCACCTCGCGGTGGATCTGGACCTGGAGTCCGACCCCAAGGCGCGCTCGGCGTTCAACGTGCGCGGCACGCAGACCGTGTTGACGGCGGCGGCCGCCGCCGGGGTGCGCCGGGTCGTGCTGTGCACCTCGGCGATGGTCTACGGCGCGCAGGCGGACAACGACGTGCCGCTCGCCGAGGACGCGCCGCTGCGCGCCACCTCCGAGGCCAGCTTCGTCGACGACCTGCTGGAGATCGAGCGGCTGGGCCGCCGGGCGCCGCGCGCCCACCCCGGCCTGAACGTGACGATCCTGCGGCCGGCGGTCCTGGTCGGCGGCACGGACACCGCGCTCACCCGCTACTTCGAGTCGCCGCGGCTGCTGGTGGTCGCCGGCAGCCGCCCGTGCTGGCAGTTCTGCCACGTCGAGGACCTGGTGTCGGCGCTGGAGTACGCGGTGCTGGAGAAGGTCGACGGGGAGATGGCCGTGGGCTGCGACGGCTGGCTGGAGCAGGAGGAGGTCGAGGAGCTGTCGGGGATCCGCCGCATGGAACTGCCGCCGGCGATCGCGTTCGGCGCGGCGTCCCGGCTGCACCGCCTCGGCCTCACCCCGTCGCCGGCCGGCGACCTCGCCTACACCATGCACCCGTGGGTGGTCAGCGGCAGCCGGCTGCACGACGCGGGCTGGCGGCCGAAGTGGACCAACGAGGAGGTGCTGGCCGAGCTGCTGGAGGAGGTCGCCGGCCGCAACTCCGTCGCCGGGCGCCGGCTGGGCCGCAAGGACGCGACGACGCTGGGTGCCGCGGGCGCCACCGTGGCGCTGGTCGGTGCGGCGGCGGTGGTCCGCCGGGCCCGCAAGCGCCGCGGCCTGTGAGCGCCGGGACCCGCGACTGCTGCGGCCCGTGAGCGGCGGGTCCGCGAGCGTCGCGGCCTGAGACCGCCGCAGGCGCACCGGCACGCGGGACCTGGACACCGCGCCGACAATGGAAAGCTCTTTCCGTATTGCGGGAAGGTGAGGGAGCATGGAGGGCATGGCAGCCATGTACGAGGACCGCGACGCGAACGACGGCCCGATCCGCCTGCTGGCGATCCGCGACAGCGCGCTGTCGGTGGACGAGGTCTTCGCCGCGGTCGGCGACGACGCGGCCGGCGGCACCGTGCTCTTCGTCGGGACCGTGCGCGACCACGACGGGCGCCCGGATGCGCAGGTGACGAGCCTGTCCTACTCTGCCCACCCCTCGGCGGGCGCCGAGCTGCGGCGGGTCGCGGAGAAGGTGGCGGCCGAGTACCCGGTGCGGGCCCTGGCGGCGGTGCACCGGGTGGGCGATCTGGCGGTGGGCGACCTCGCGGTGGTCGTGGCCGTGTCCTGCCCGCACCGCGGCGAGGCGTTCGCGGCCAGCCGCCGGCTGATCGACGACCTCAAGAGCGAGGTGCCGATCTGGAAGCACCAGACCTTCGACGACGGCGCCGACGAGTGGGTCGGCGCCCGCTGAGCCGTCCCCGCCGCCCCGCACCCACTCTGATGACGTAACCGTCCGTTAGTGGGATTTCCGGTTGCGTAACCCGGTGCCCCGGCTCAGCGTTGACGCACTGGGTGGTTAATCTGCTCATAGGTCTGATTTGGGACCTCTGGGGTCGATACGGGGTCGGGAGTTTCGTCGTGGGTGCACTCGTGTGGTTGCTGATTCCTGCCGTCGCGGCTGTCTTCGCCGCGATCTGGGCACGCTGGGCGGTACGCAAGCGGGTCACGCACGACGGTGCCTCGCTGGCCGGCTACGAGCGCTTCAGGGCGGCCATGGAGACCGTCTCGGACACGAGCGGGCGCCCGGCGCCCGCCGCGGCCGGGACGGAGGCGCAGGAGGCCGCGGAGGCCGCCGGCACCCCGGCCGAGCCGCCCGTGGAGCGCGGCGGCCGCAGGCGCCGGATCATCCTCTCCGGGCACGGCGCGAGCGGCGGCCACAGGCGCCGGACAGCGGCCGCACAGGCTGCCGTGGGGGCGGGCGAGGAGGACTCACCCGAGAGGCCGGTCACCCGTTCCTTCCCGTAGGGTCGACTCCATGCCACGCCGCACCGCGACGTTGATCGCCTCGACCCTGACGCTCATAGCGCTGCTGTGCGTGGCGCTGCTGACGCCCACGCCGTACTCGGAGATGTCGCCGGGCCCGACGGTCAACACCCTCGGCGACTACGGCGGCGACACGGTGATCCAGATCTCGGGTCACCAGACGTATCCCGCGGACGGCCACCTGAACATGACGACGGTCCGGGTGACCGGCGCCGACTACCGGATGAACCTCGTCGAGGCGCTGCTGGGCTGGGCGCGGCACGACGACAAGGTCGTCGAGCACGACACCCTCTACCCGCAGGGCCAGACCGCGCAGCAGGCCGACCAGGAGAACGCCGAGGAGTTCAGCCAGTCCCAGGACAGCGCCAAGGTCGCCGCGCTCGACGAACTGCACATCCCGGTGCAGTCCCGGGTGATCGTGGCCGCGGTGGTCAAGGGCGGCGCGGCCGAGGGCACGCTGCACGCCGGGGACGTCATCAAGGCGGTGGACGGCACCGCGATCACCCAGGCCGACCAGGTGGCCAAGCTGGTCACCAAGCACAAGCCGGGCGAGCAGGTGAGCTTCACCATCGTGCGGGCCGCGGACGTCAAGTCCTCGTCGGCCCCGACCCACCAGGTGACGATCACCACGCGCCAGTCGCACGACGAGGGCCCGTCCCGCGCGGTCGTCGGCATCCAGGCGGGGGTCGAGCACCTCTTCCCGTTCACCATCGACATCAAGCTCGCCGACGTGGGCGGCCCGAGCGCCGGCATGATGTTCGCGCTCGGCATCATCGACAAGCTCACCCCGGGCAGCATGACCGGCGGCCAGTTCGTGGCCGGCACCGGCACCATCGACGACAACGGCGCGGTCGGGCCGATCGGCGGCATCAGCCTCAAGACGATCGGTGCCCGCGACAAGGGCGCGAAGTTCTTCCTCACCCCCGCGGACAATTGCGAGGAGGCCGCGAAGGACGTCCCCAAGGGCCTGACCCTGGTCAAGGTGAAGACCCTCGACGACGCCATGACGGCGCTCAAGGACATCAAGGCGGGCAACGACGCGGCCCTGCCCAGCTGCAAGAGCTGACCAGGGCCGCGGCGGGCGCGGCACCGGCGCGGCGACGGACGCCGCGCGGCACCGGCCGGGGGTCAGTCGAAGGTCGCCGACAGCGCGTCCGCCAGGCCGGGCACCAGCTCGGGACCGGTCAGCACCTCGGTCGGGGAGTCCTTCTCGCGCAGCCGCACCGCGGACTCGCGGGCGCCGTCCCGCAGCACCGCGACGGTCATCCGCACCTCCTGGCGCTCGGGGTGCCGCGCTACCCAGGACGCCAGCGCGGCGTCGTCCAGGCCCTCGGGCATCGACGTCTCGGCGGACGGCGGCAGCATCAGCCGCTCCACGGTGAGCGCGCAGCCGGCGATCACCTCGGGCCAGGCGATGGTGGCCAGGAAATCGTCGAGCGGGGTGCCCGACGGCAGCTCGTCCTGCTCGATCGGGGTCAGCCCGCCGGAGGCCTCCTCGTCGCCGAGGCCCAGCTGGTCGGCGAGACCGGGCTCGTGGGCGCGCAGATGGGCGGTGTCGACCAGGGCGAACAGCCGGGCCGGCTGGTCCCAGCCGAGCCCCGCGGCATAGCTGTCGATCTCCAGAACGGCACGGGTCAGCGGGGTCGCCGCGAGCGGCGTGCCCTCTTCGGGGGTGTTGGACATGGGCCCCATCCTGCCTCTTCCGTTACCTGAATCGGGAACCGGCCAAAGCGTAGGTAAGTTGCACCAGTGGGCGTCCGACCCGGGACGCCTTTTTCACGACAGTTCGAGGTGCGCACCTTGGTATTCCAGATGCCGGACCGCAGCGGAAGGCCGTCAGGACCGCGGGTGAGGACGGTCCGCGCGTCCCGGGGCGCCCGGTCGCTGCTCATCACCGTCGGCATTCTCGCCGTCCTGATGATCGGGTTCGTCATGTTCGCCGGGATCTGGACGGACCTGCTCTGGTACCGCTCGGTGCACTTCTCCTCGGTGTTCAGCACCATGCTGTGGACGAAGGTCGGGCTGTTCTGCGTCTTCGGCCTGCTGATGGCGCTGGTGGTCGGGGCGAACATCTACCTCGCGCACCGGCTGCGGCCGCCGCTGAGCGCGATGTCGACCGAGCAGCAGAACCTGGACCGCTACCGGATGGGCATAGCCCCGTACAAGACGTGGGTGCTGCTGGGCATCAGCACGGTGGTCGGGCTCATCGCCGGCGGATCGGCCGCGGCGCACTGGCGGCTGTGGCTGCTGACCACCAACGCCACGCCGTTCCACATCAAGGACCCGCAGTTCCACAAGGACGTGTCCTTCTACACCTTCGACCTGCCCTGGTACCGCTTCCTGCTCGACTTCGGCTTCGCGGCCGTGGTGCTGTCGCTGGTCGCGGCGGCGCTGGTGCACTACCTGTACGGCGGGCTGCGGATCACCTCGCCGGGCGGGCGGGCCACCGCGGCGGCCACCGGGCACCTGTCGGTGCTGCTGGGACTGTTCGTCTCGCTGAAGGCGGTCGCCTACTGGCTGGACCGCTACGCGCTCGCGGTCAAGCCCAGCGGCCTCAAGTCCACCGACAACTGGACCGGGCTGCGGTACGTCGACGCCAACGCGTACCTGCCCGCCAAAACGATCCTCTTCTGCATCGCGGTGATCTGCGCGGTGCTGTTCTTCGCCACCCTGTGGCGGCGCACCTGGTCGCTGCCGATGATCGGCTTCGGCCTGATGGTGCTGTCCGCGATCCTGATCGGCGGGCTCTACCCGGCGCTCGTGCAGAAGTTCCAGGTGCAGCCGAACGAGGCCGCCAAGGAAGCGCCGTACATCCAGAAGAACATCGACGCCACGCGGGCCGCCTACGGCATCGACGACAGCGAGGTGTCCGACTACACCGGCAAGAGCAGCAGCACCGACAAGGCGGCGCTGCGCAAGGACGTGGCCGGCGCCGCCTCGGTGCGGGTGCTGGACCCGAACGTGGTCTCGCCGACGTTCCAGCAGATGCAGCAGTCCCGCGGCTACTACTCGTTCCCGTCCACCCTCGACGTCGACCGGTACACCGTCGACGGCCAGGAGCAGGACACCGTGGTCGGGGTGCGCGAGCTGAACATCAACGGCATCCCCGAGAACAACTGGATCAACGACCACTTCAAGTACACGCACGGCTACGGCGTCATCGCCGCCAAGGGGACCACCGCCACCGGCTCCGACCCGGTCGGGCAGCCGGTCTACACCGAGCAGAACCTGCCGACGTCCGGCAAGCTCGGCCCGTACGAGCAGCGGATCTACTTCGGTGAGCGGACCACGCAGTACTCCATCGTCGGCGGCCCCACCAAGGAGCTGGACTACGCCGACAAGGGCGGCGAGCGCACCACCACGTACACCGGCAAGGGCGGTGTCAGCCTGGACAACCCGGTGACGCGGGCGGCGTACGCGGTGACCTTCGGCGAGCCGCAGATCCTGTACTCGGGCGCGATAGGCCACGGTTCGAAGATCCTCTACAACCGCACCCCCAAGGAGCGGGTGGAGGCGGTGGCGCCGTGGCTGACGATCGACGGGGACCCGTACCCGGCGGTGGTGGACGGCCACGTGGAGTGGATCGTCGACGCCTACACCACCAGCGACGGCTACCCGTACGCCTCGCGGACCACGCTGGGCGAGACCACCACGGACTCGCTGACCGACAACCAGCGCACGGTGGTCGCCCACCAGAACCAGGTCAACTACATCCGCAACTCCGTCAAGGCCACTGTCGACGCCTACGACGGCACGGTGAAGCTCTACCAGTGGGACACCGAGGACCCGGTCCTCAAGACCTGGATGAAGGCGTTCCCGCACACCGTGCAGCCCCGGAGCGCGATCTCCCCGGACCTGATGTCCCATCTGCGCTACCCGCAGGACCTGTTCAAGGTGCAGCGGCAGCTGCTGGCGAAGTACCACGTCACCACCGCCGCGCAGTTCTACAGCGGCAGCGAGGTGTGGCAGGTGCCGGACGACCCGGCCTCGAAGTCCGGCAAGGCCGTCCCGCCGTACTACCTGAGCCTGAAGATGCCCGGGCAGGACAGCCAGGCGTTCTCGCTGACCACCACGTTCACCCCCACCAGCCGGGACAACCTCGCCTCCTTCATGGCGGTCGACGCGGACGCCACCAGTCCCGACTACGGCAAGATGCGGATCCTCAAACTCCCGCTCAACTCGCCGGTGGAGGGCCCGCAGCAGGTGCAGAGCAAGTTCAACTCCGACGGGCGCTTCGCCCCCGACCTGAACCTGCTCAAACGCGGCGACTCCACGATCGAGTACGGCAACCTGCTCACCCTCCCGCTCGACGGCGGCCTGCTGTACGTGGAGCCGGTGTACGTCCGCGGATCCGACCCGGCCATCAACTACCCGCTGCTCCAGAAGGTCCTGGTGGACTTCGACGGGACGATGGCTTTCAAGGACACGCTCGACGAGGCGCTCGACGCGGTGTTCCAGACCAGCGGCTCGCCGCCGGCCGACTCCGGCTCGACCGGCGGCAGCGGCGCCAAGCCACCGTCAACCGGAGGCACCGGTACACCCGAATTGCAGAAGGCGCTGGCGGACGCCCAGCAGGCGTACGACGACAGCCAGACGGCGATGCAGCACGGTGACTGGACGGCGTACGGCGCGGCCCAGAAGCGGCTCGCCGACGCGCTCAAGCGGGCGCAGGCCGCGGAGAAGGGCACGGCGGCCCGCGCGACGCCCACCCCGACCCGCTGACCAGGGCTCATCCCCGCGTCGTGATACGGTGGTTGCACACGACGCGGGGTGGAGCAGCTCGGTAGCTCGCTGGGCTCATAACCCAGAGGTCGCAGGTTCAAATCCTGTCCCCGCTACTGCATGAAGAGGCCCGGAGTCAATCGACTCCGGGCCTCTTCACTTGTTAGGGGGAGCTTCGCGCTGAGGGGTTTGGAGAACCGCCTTGTCGGGAAGTCGACAAAACGCTGAAGTGACCGATTGGCTTGCGGTATACCAGGTGTACGCCGGTATCGGGTGGTGCGACGATGGAACTCATGGGGGATGGTGCAAGGCTGCTGAACACTCGTCAGATCCATGAGGGGCATGGGTCGGCGGGCGGTCCGTCGCTGCCCGCGACCGCGGCAGGGATGCTGCCCGCGCCGCGGGGGGCCGAGCCCGAGGGCGACGGCCGCACGGACGCCGTGCCCGCACTGATCACCGAACTGCCCGACGAGGAGACCCTCGCGATGCGCGAGGAGGCCGAGATCGCGGCCCGTCATCGTCGTGCCGCCGACCAGGGCGACCCGGCGGCGATGAGCGCGCTCGGCACCCTCCTGCTGCGCCGCGGCGACCTCGACGGCGCCGAGCCGTACCTGCGCGCCGCCGTCCAGCACGGCGACCGCGCCGCCGCCAACAACCTGGCCCTGCTGCTGCACCAGCGCGGCTACGCCGACGAGGCGGCCGGCTGGTGGCGGATCGCCGCCGTCGCGGGCTCCGCGGCCGCCGCGCACGCGCTCGGCCGCCACTACCGCGAGCGGGGCGACGAGCCCGGCGCCGAGTACTGGCTGCGGCAGGCCGCCGACGCCGGGCACGCGCTCGGCGCGTACGCGCTCGCCGACCTGATCGAGCACCGCCAGGAGGACGGCGCCGAGCAGTGGTTCCGGCTCGCCGCCGAGCACGGCCACCGCGAGGCCGCCTACCGGCTCGCCCGGATCTGCGCGGACCGCGGCGAGAACCGCGAGGCCGAGCAGTGGTACCGGCAGTCCGCGGCACGCCGCCACCGCCGGGCCGCGCTGCGCCTCGGCACGCTCCTGGAGGAGCGCGGCGAGACCGCGGAGGCCCAGCGCTGGTACCTGACCGCGGCGCGCGACGGCGAGGCCCGGGCGGCCTGCGCCCTCGGCTTCCTGCTGCGCGACGCGGGCGACATCGACCAGGCCGCCACCTGGTGGCGCCGTGCCGCCCAGGCCGGCGACGGCCAGGCGGCCAACGCGCTCGGCGCGCTGCACGCCGAGGAGGGCGAGACGCAGACCGCCGAGCGCTGGTACCGCACGGCCATGGAGGCCGGTGACGTCAACGGCGCGTACAACCTCGGCCTGCTGTGCGCCGGCCAGGGCCGCGGCACGCAGGCCGAGCAGTGGTACCGCAAGGCCGCGTACGCCGGTCACCGCGAGGCGGCCAACGCGCTCGCCGTGCTGCTGCTCCAGCGCGGCGACGCGGCGGGCGCCGAGCCGTGGTTCTCCAAGGCCGCCGAGGCGGGCAGCATCGACGCCTCGTTCAACCTCGGCATCCTGCACGCGGGCCGCGGGGAGAACGACGCCGCGCGCGGCTGGTACGAGCGGGCCGCCGCGGCCGGGCACGCCGAGGCCGCCCTGCAGGTCGCCATAGCGCTGGAGCGCGAGGGCGACCACCACGGCGCGGAGCGCCACCTGCGCTGCGCGGCCGGCGGCGGCAGCCCCGAGGCGGCGTTCCGGCTCGGCGCGCTGCTCGACGCCACGCGGGACGCCGGCGGGGAGTCCGCCGACCCCGGCGGGGACGCGGCCGGTGAGGAGGCCGAGGAGTGGTACGAGCGGGCCGCCCGGCAGGGCCACCGCCGCGCCCAGGTGCGGCTCGGCATGCGCGCCGCCAAGCGGGGCGACGCCGAGCACGCCGGGCACTGGTACCGGCTGGCCGCCGAGGCCGGGTCGCGCAACGGCGCGTTCAACCTCGGTCTGCTGCTGGCCCGTGCGGGGCAGGACGCGGAGGCCGCCGAGTGGTGGACGCTGGCCGCAGACGCCGGCCACGGACGCGCCGCGCTGCGCCTGGCGCTGCTCGCCGCCCGCCGCGGCGCCCTCGCCGAGGCGCAGTCCTGGTGCGCCCGCGCGATCGCCTGCGGTCCCGCCCCGGTCGCCGAGCGCGCCGCACGCCTGCGCGACGCCGTCACCCACGAACTGACGGCGTGACGGCCGTCCCGCCGCCGACCTGTCACCCGCCCGGCCCAGCCGGGAAAGCGATTTGGTCGGTGCGGGGCGGCTGGGCTACAGTAAAGGCACAACGACGCGGGGTGGAGCAGCTCGGTAGCTCGCTGGGCTCATAACCCAGAGGTCGCAGGTTCAAATCCTGTCCCCGCTACCACACAGGACGAGGTCCGGAAACACGGTTTCCGGACCTCGTCTTTTCTTTCATCACACTTCGGGCAAAGTCCGGGCAACCTGCCTGGCCGCCGCGGGTGCGGCGCGCGATCCTGGGAGCGTACGACGGCCGGGCCGAGCCTGGAGGCGGTATTGCTGCGCAGACGGCGGGGGCGGGCCACGGCCCTGACCGTGGACTCCGGAAGCTGGGCTGCCTGGTGCGCGGCCGCGGCCGACGGCCGACCGGACGAGGTGCGGCACCTCCTCACGCAACTGCGCGCGGTGCTGACCACCGGCCCTTCCGGCGCCCGGGCCGCCGCCCTGGACGCGCTGTCCGCCGCCCCGGCCCGGCTGCTGCTCCTGCTCGACCGGCACGCCCGCCCGGGCCCGCCGGTCAGCGGTCCCTCAGGCCCGCTGCGGCTGTTCCTGGACTCCCTGGACGCCCGGGGCACGACCCGCCAGGCGGCGGTCGAGGGCCTCGCCGGCTGCGGGGGGCCGCTGGCCGCCGCCGCGCTCGCGCTGCGCACCGACGACTGGGCGGTCGAGGTCAGGCAGCGCGCGACGGGCGCGCTGATGGTCCGCAGCGCCCCCGACGAGGTGGCCGCCGCCGTCCGCGTGCTGCTCCGCATGGAGCGCCGTCACCGGGCCGGCGGGCTGCTGGCCGACTACCGGGTGGTGCTCGCCACGCCCCCGCACCGCCGCGCGGTCCGCGCGCTCGCCGCCGACGCCGATCCGCCGGCCCGCCGCTTCGGCGTCGAACTCGCCCTGGACCTCGGCGAGTACGTGCCGGGCGATCTGCAGCGGGCCGCGCTGTACGACGGCGACCAGGTGTGCCGCCGGCTGTGCGCGCAGCGGCTGCTCGAACTCGATCCGGGCCAGGCGGGCCGGCTGCTGACCGCCAAGGGCGCCGGCGTACGGGAGCTGGCGGTGGCGGCGCTGCCGCCGGACGTCCCGGCCAAGCACCTGGTGCCGCTGCTGGCGGACCGGGCCAGGATGGTGCGGGCGCAGGCCCGCTGGCAGCTGTACCAGCGCGGCGAGCCGCCCGCCGAGGTCTACCGCGTGCAGCTGCGCAAGGCCGTCAAGGCCGCGGGTGCGGCGCCCCGGCTGCTGGCGGGGCTGGCGACCGGGCTCGGCGAGTGCGGTGACGCCTCGGACGCCCGGCTGCTGGCCGGGCTGCTGGGCAGCGCGCACACCCCGGTGCGCCGCGCCGCGGCCCGCGGGGTGGCCCGGCTGGCCGCTCAGGACCAGCTGGTGCCGCTGCTGGCCCCGCTGGCCAACGACCCGGACGCGGGCGTGGCACGCGAGGTGTTCGAGGGGCTGAGCCGGGTGCCGCAGGACGTGCCGCCGGAGACGCTGTGGATCGGCCGGACCCGCACCGAGCCCGCGGTGCGCCGGCTCGCCGAGCGGATCGGCGCCCGGCGCAACGGACTTGCCGGTGACGCCTACGCGCAGTCGGGGCAGAGGCCGCGGTAGGTGACCTCGACCTCCGAGACGGCGAAGCCGAACCGCTCGCTCTGCGGGAGCGCGGCCAGCGGGTCGCCGAGCGGGTGCACGTCGCGGATGGTGCCGCAGCGGGAGCACACCAGGTGCTGGTGCGGGCGGTGGGCGTTGGGGTCGTAGCGCTTGGCGCGGCCGTCGGTCGCGACCTCCAGGACCTCGCCGATGGTCACCATCTCGCCCAGGGTGTTGTAGACGGTCGCCCGGGAGATCTCCGGGAGGCGTGCGGTGGCACGGGCGTGCACCTCGTCGGCGGTGAGGTGGACGTGCTCGCCGTCGAGGACCTCGGCGACGACACGCCGCTGGGCGGTCATGCGCCAGCCGCGTTCGCGCAGTCGTTCCAGCAGGTCGCTCATGTGTCCAGCTTAACAGCGGGAGTCCTGGAAACGAATAGATCCGTGACTGGTCTCTCTCTTGACTTAGACATTGTCTATCGTAGGATCGTGTTCACGGTCCCGGGTCGATGACGATCCCAGGGCCGGTGACGGCAAGCGCGCAGGCCGCGGTCCATGGCCCTCCGCACCTGATGACCGCTTGACCGCTGAGGCCGATGGGGCCGGACGCCAAAGGGCTCCGGCCCCATCGCCGTCGAAGCGGGTGTGGCCGTCAGGCCGGAACCGCGGAGCGGGCCGTCGCCCAGCACTGGACGATGTCGCGGACGGACACCACGCCCACCGCCTCCTGGCCGTCGAGGACGATGAGGTGGCGGAAGCCGCCGCGCAGCATGGCGGCCGCGGCCTCCTCCAGCGTCCACTGGGGTGCGGCGAAGACGACGTCGGTCGTGGTGTGGGCGTGGCTGGGTTCGTCGTCGGGGTCGAGTCCGGCGCCGATCGCGTTGAGCACGTCGCGTTCGGTCAGGATGCCGAGACCGCAGGTGTCGGGGTCGAGGACGATGGCCGCGCCGACGCGGCGGGCGGACATCAGCTGGGCGGCCTGGCGGAGGGTGTGGGCGGGGCCGATGGTGAGGACCACCGTGGTCATCGCGTCGCGGACCAGCATGAAGGGGCACCTCCTTGGGGGTGAAGCCTTCCGTGGGGGCGTGGCGCCGGCGCTCTGGAATCTCCCCGTGAATGAATTCACAAATTCACAAACTCCGGCACCTTCATCGTCACATGCCCTCCGGCGCCGGGCAAGGGGGCGTGCGGGAGCTCAACTCCCGCGCGCCGAGAGGGCGGTGGCGCCGGTGCTGCGTCAGGAGGGTGCCGGGGTGGGCGTCAGGACGGCCTGAGATAGTTCAGCAGCTCGCCGTGCAGCAGCCCGTTCGAGGCCGCGGCGTTCCCGCCGTACGGTCCCGGCGTGCCGTCGAGCGAGGTGAACCGACCGCCGGCCTCGCGCACGATCACGTCGTTGGCCGCCATGTCCCACAGGCTCAACTCGGGCTCCGCGCAGATGTCCACCGAACCCTCGGCGACCATCATGTACGGCCAGAAGTCGCCGTAGCCGCGGGTCCGCCAGCAGTCGCGCGTCAGGTCCAGGAAGCCGTCGAGCCGGTTCTGCTCCTCCCAGCCGCTCAGCGAGGAGTACGCGAACGAGGCGTCGGCGAGCTTGGCGACCCGCGAGACGTGCAGCCGGGTCGCCGAGGACAGGCTGCGCCCGGTGTAGGCGCCGCCGCCCTTGGTCGCCCACCAGCGGCGGCCGAGCGCGGGCGCCGACACCATGCCGACGACGACCTCGTCGCCCTGCTCGCCGCGCACCGCGAGCGCGATCAGGGTGGCCCACACCGGCACGCCGCGCACGTAGTTCTTGGTGCCGTCGATGGGGTCGATGATCCAGCGGCGGGCCCCGCCGCCGTCGCTGCCGAACTCCTCGCCCAGCACCGCGTCGCGCGGCCGCGCCCGGCCGAGCTGGCCGCGGATGACCTCCTCCGCGGCCTTGTCCGCCTCGGTGACCGGCGTCAGGTCGGGCTTCGTCTCGACCTTCAGGTCGAGGGCCTTGAAGCGGGCCATCGTCGCGGCGTCGGCGGCGTCGGCCAGCACATGGGCCAGTCGGAGGTCGTCGTTGTAGTCGGCCATGAGCCGAACAGTAGCGATCCCGTCCGGCCGCGGCCATCGGCGGGCCCGGCCGCGGACACCGAAACCGCCGTGCGGCAGCGGCGTCGGCCCGCGGCGCGCCGGGCGAGCCCCGCAGCCGCGAGCAGCCCCGGCGCCGCACCGGCCGGACCCTGACGCGGAACCTTGACAGACCCCGCGGCCGCGTCAATTCTCTTCGCACCCCCGCGCCGGCGGCCCCGGACGCGGCGGCTTGGGAGGCGACGATGCCGACAGCCAGGGACTCGCTCCTCGACGCCGCGTTCGCCGCGCTGGGCAACCGCCCGTGGACGGCGGTCCGGATGGTCGAGGTCGCGGCCGCCGCCGGGGTGTCCCGGCAGACCCTCTACAACGAGTTCCGCAGTAAGGACGGTCTGGCCAGGGCGCTCGCCCGGCGGGAGGCCGAGGCGTATCTGGCGGGCGTCGACCGGGCCCTGGAGCTGGCCGGGCGGGACGGCGGCGACCCGGGGGAGTGCTTCGCCGCGGCCGCCGGCTGGACGCTGCGCAGCGCCCGCCGCAGCCCGCTGGTCCGCGCCGGGCTCACCGGCCCGCGCGCCCACCGCCCGCCGCTGCCCGACCTGGTGGGCGCGCTGCACTTACGGGCGGTCGACGCGCTGGAGGCCGGATTCCCCCAGCTGGGGCGGGACGGCATCGCCTGGGCCTGCGAGGCCGCGATCCGGTTGACGCTCTCCTACGTCATCGCCCCCGCCCCGAGTGACGAGGACGCGTGCCTGCGGGTGGCCCAGCTGGTGCGCAGCCTGCTGGAGCGCCCAGAAGGCTGACGGGCGCGGCCCGCCGGCTGCCGGCGGGCCGCGACTGCCTTACGGGGGTGGCTACTTGGTCCAGCCCATGGTGTTGTAGGTCCAGTCCGCGAGCCCCGAGGCGCCGAAGTTCGCCAGGCCCTTGCGGACGGCGAGGATCTGCGGGCGCTGGTACAGCTCGATGGAGTGCACCTGCGCCCAGAGCAGCGCGTCCGCCCGGTTGTACAGGGCGTTCGACCGCGCCTGGTCGGTGGTTCGGGCGGCCTGGTCCAGCAGTTGCTGGATCTGCGGGGTGGTGACGCGACCGTAGTTGCCGTACACCTGCTGGCCCTTGGGGGCCTGGAAGGTGGAGTAGAGCAGCGTGTGGAAGACCGCGTCGACGTTACGGAAGCTCACCAGGTCGAACGCGCCGGTGTTGACGTACTTCTCGAAGTAGTCGTTCGCCGGGACCTGGTGGATGCGGACGGCGACGCCGGCCTGGGCGAGCTGCGCCTGCACGAGCTGGGCCTGGTCGGTCGCCGAGGAACTGGAGCCGGCACTGAGCACGTAGTCCAGGGTGAGCTGCTTGCCGTCCTTGGTCCTGGCCTTCCCGGCGCCGTTGTCCTTCCAGCCGGCCTGGTCCAGCAGCTGCTTGGCGCCGGCCAGGTCGTACGTCCCCCAGCGCCCGCTGTTGTCGCGGTAGCCCAGCTGGTTGGGCATGAAGAAGTGGTTGCCCAGCGGCGAGACCGGGAACGGCAGGTCCTTGGAGAACGCCTCGACCAGTCCCTTCCGGTCGATCGCCAGGTCCACCGCCTGGCGCACCCGCAGATCCTGGAGCGGGCCGCGCGCGCCGTTGAAGGTGATGTGCACCTCGTCCCAGCGGGCGCCGTGCCGGATGTCGGTGCCGGGCGCGCCGGACAGCCGCTTGTAGTCCTCGGGCTGGATCGCGGAGGTGTAGTCGATCTCCTTGTTGAGGTACGCGTCGGTCTGCGCGGAGGCGTCCAGCGCGCGGTAGATGATCGCGTCCAACTTGGGCTTGGCACCCCACCAGTTCGGGTCCGGCACCGTGGTGACGGTCTGCGCCGTCCTGTCGTACGAGCCGACCTTCCAGGAGTTGCCGGTGATCGGGATCTTCGCCAGCCAGCCCTTGTTGAACAGCTCGGGGGTGGCGATGGAGGGCGCGGGCAGCAGCGGGCGGAACAGCCGCTGCCAGTCGGCGTACGGGGTGCGGAAGGTGATCCGCGCCTCCTGGTCGTCCGCGCCGCGGGTGACCGAGGCGATCTGGTCGTAGCCGCTGGTGTCGGCCACCAGGTAGCGGTCGTCCTTGCCGTTGAGCGCCTTCCACTGGGTGGCGAAGTCCTGCCAGCTCAGCTGCCGGCCGTCGGACCACTTCGCCTTCGGGTTGAGCCGGTAGGTGACGACCTGCGGGCTGGTGGAGGTCACCTTCGCCGAGACGAGGAAGTCCTTGTTGAGCACCGAGTCGCCCTGCGCGTCGAAGGTGAACAGGTTCGGCTCGACCTGCTGCACGATGCTCTGGCCGTCCCCCTGCGTGCCGTCGACCTGGTAGAAGTTCCACTGCGAGACCCACTGCTGGATCGCCATCTTCATCGTGCCGCCCTGCCGCACCTTGTCCGCGGGCTGGGCGTTGACCTCCTGCGAGCCCGCCGCCGGCGGCGCGGAACTCTGCTTCGGCGACGTCGAGTCGTGGGAACTGCTGGTGCACCCCGCCACCGCGAGCACCGCCGCGAGGGCGACCGCGCCTGCGGTCGCGGATCTGCCGAAGGTCCTTGGCATGAGCAACTCCTCCTGTCGTGCAGCAGTGTGCAGCCGGCACTCAGGTCCCAGCAGACCCGGAGTGGGCACACCGTAGACCGGCATGCGGACAGCGCGAATCGCTCTCCGGGATGTTGACATGATCTCTTCACAATGCGGCAATGTGAGGACTCGAAGATCGGAAGGACCCCGACGGAGAGGACCGCCCCCGTGCTGGCGTATCTGGCGAGAAGGCTGGGCTACTACGCGGCGCTGCTGCTGGTGGCGATCTGCCTGTCGTACGCGCTGGCCGCCACCGCGCTCCAGCCGCGCGCCTACTTCGAGGCCCGGCAGCCGCCGCCCCGCCCCGCCGCCGTCAACGCGCAGCTGACCGAACTCGGCATCAACGACCACACCCCGCTGGCGGAGCGCTTCGGGCACTGGGCCGGGCACGCCGTGCACGGCGACCTCGGCCGCACCATCGACGACGCCTCCGTCAACGACGAGTTCGGCCGCCGGGTCGGGGTGAGCCTGCGGCTGCTGATCGTCGGTACCGTGCTCGGCACGGTGTTCGGGGTGCTGGCCGGCGCCTGGACCGCGGTGCGCCAGTACCGGCTCCCCGACCGGCTGGTGACCCTCGGCTCGTTCCTGCTGCTGTCCACCCCGGTGTTCCTGCTCGCCGTGCTGCTCAAGATCGGCGCGATCCGGCTGAACCAGGCCCTGGGCTCGGACGTCATCCAGTTCACCGGCGAGAAGACCCCCGGCCTTCAGGGCGGCCTCCTCGCGCACCTCAAGGACCGGGCCGTGCACCTGCTGCTGCCGAGCCTGTCCATCGGCCTGATCACCGTGGCCCTCTACAGCCGGTACCAGCGCAACACCATGCTCGACGTGCTCGGCTCCGACTATCTGCGCACCGCGCGCGCCAAGGGCCTGACCCGGCGCAGGGCGCTGCTCCGGCACGGGCTGCGCACCGCGCTGATCCCGATGTCGACGTTCTTCTCCTACAACTTCCTCGCCCTGTTCACCGGCGCCATCTTCACCGAGGCGATCTTCGGCTGGCACGGCATGGGCGAGTGGCTGGTCGCCTCGATCGCCAAGGACGACGTCAACTCGGTCGTCGCCGTCAGCACGTTCGCCGCCGTCGTGGTCCTGCTGTCCGGGTTCCTCGCCGACCTCCTGCACGCCGCGCTCGACCCCCGTATCCGCCACTCCTGACAGGGCCCACCCACCTATGGCAACCGCACCCGAGGCCCTGCTCGCCGGGGCCGCAGACGACGGCACCCTCGTCGCGCCGCCCGGCCGCACCCGGGTGGTGCTGCGCCGCTTCGCCGCCCACCGCACCGCGGTCGGCGGGCTGGTCGTGGTGGTGCTGCTGTTCGTGCTCGCCTTCGCCGGCCCGCACCTGACCCGCTGGGGCTACAGCGACGTCGACTACACCGCCCTGCGGTCCGCGCCCTCGTCCCGGCACTGGTGGGGCACCAACAGGATCGGGCAGGACGTGTTCGCGCAGACCGTACGGGGGTTGCAGAAGTCCCTGGTCATCGGGCTGCTGGTGGGCGTGCTCGCGACCGGGGCGGCGGCCGCCGTCGGGGCCTGCGCCGGCTACTTCGGCGGCTGGACCGACCGGCTGCTGACGTTCACCACCGACCTGCTGCTGATCTTCCCCAGCTTCCTGATCATCTCGATCATCTCGCCCCGGCTGAAGGGCGGCAGCTGGCTGGTGTTCGCCTTCCTGCTCGCCCTGTTCGCCTGGATGGTCACCGCCCGGGTGGTCCGCTCCATGACGATCTCGCTGCGGGAGCGGGAGTTCGTCCGGGCCGCCCGCTACATGGGGGTGGGGCCGGTGCGGATCATCGTCCGGCACGTGCTGCCGAACGTCGCCTCCTTCCTCATCATCGACGCCACCATCGCGGTCGGCTCCGCGGTGATGAGCGAGACCGCCCTGTCCTACTTCGGCTTCGGCGTGCAGCCGCCCGACGTCTCGCTCGGCACGCTCATCGCCGACGGGACCGGCGCGGCCGTGACCTACCCGTGGATGTTCTTCTTCGCCGCCGGGCTGCTCGTGGTGTTCGTGCTCGCGGTCAACCTCATCGGCGACGGGCTGCGGGACGCCCTCGACCCGACCTCCCGCGGCCCCGGCGGCGGACGGCGGCGGCCGTCCCGGCGGGGCGCGAAGGCGGGTGCGCGGTGAGCGACCACGTGCTCGACGTCCGCGGACTGACCGTCGACTTCCGCGGCACACCCGCGGTCCGCGGCGTGGACCTGGCGCTGCGGCGCGGCGAAGTGCTCGGCCTGGTCGGCGAGTCCGGGTCGGGGAAGTCGGTGACCGCGCTGGCGGCCATGGGCCTGCTGCCGGACAGCGCCACCGTCGGCGGCTCCGTCCGGCTCGACGGCGCCGAACTGGTCGGCGCCTCGGACGCGGCGCTCTCCCGGCTGCGCGGCAACCGGATCGCCATGGTCTTCCAGGACCCGCTCACCGCGTTCACGCCCGTCTACCGGATCGGCGACCAGATCGTCGAGGCGATCCGCACCCACCAGGACATGCCCCGCGCCAAGGCCGCGCGGCGCGCCGTCGAACTCCTCGACCTGGTCGGCATCCCCGAACCGGCCGTGCGGGCCCAGGCGTTCCCGCACGAGTTCTCCGGCGGCATGCGGCAGCGCGCCATGATCGCGATGGCCGTCGCCAACGACCCCGACGTGCTGCTCGCCGACGAGCCGACCACCGCGCTCGACGTCACCATCCAGGCCCAGATCCTCGACGTGCTGCGCACCGCCCAGCGGGAGACCGGCGCGGCGCTGCTCCTGGTCAGCCACGACCTCGGGGTCATCGCCGGCACCGCGGACCGGGTGGCGGTGATGTACGCCGGGCGGATCGTGGAGACCGCCGACGTGCGGACGTTGTTCGCCCGCCCCCGCATGCCGTACACCCTCGGCCTGATCGGCGCCGTCCCGCGCCTCGACGGCGGGCCCGACGCGGACGGGTCCGCCCCCGGCGTGCTGGTGCCGATCCCCGGCAGCCCGCCGCTCCCGGACGCCCTGCCGCCCGGCTGCGCCTTCGCCCCCCGCTGCCCGCTGGCCGAGGACCGCTGCCGGCAGGCCGAGCCCGCCCTGCTGGACGTCGGCGTACCGGGCGAGGCCGAGCCGCCCGGGGACCACCGGGCGGCCTGCGTGCGGACCGCGGACGTCGCCGGGCTCGGGCCGCTGGACGTGTTCCCCGTGCCCGAGGCCGAACGCGCCGCCGCGCCGCGCGCCCGGGAACGGCCGGAGACCCCCGAGGTGCTGCGGGTCAGCGACCTGGCGAAGACCTTCCCCCTGCTCAAGGGCGCGGTGTTCAAGCGCAGGGTCGGGTCCGTCCACGCCGTCGACGGCGTGGACCTGGACATCCGGCAGGGCGAAGTGCTGGGCCTGGTGGGCGAGTCGGGCTCGGGGAAGTCCACCACCCTCTTCGAGATCCTCGAACTGGCCGGGACCGAACGCGGCACCGTCGAACTCATGGGCCGTCCGGCCACCGGCCTCACCCGCCGCGAGG
>WRCZ01000022.1 GCA_009783685.1 Actinomycetes bacterium | reverse complement strand
GCGCCCCTACGGGCCACGACCTGCCCCACCAGGCAACGTCACCGTCGCACGGCCCGTGCATGGCTGAGCGCGCAGTTCCCCGCGCCCCTGACGGGGCACGTCCCGCCGTCGCAAAGGCGCGCCATCATCGGGGCTTTCGCCCCCGAACGGGCTGCGTTCAGCACTCAACGGGGAGGGCTCGCCCCTGCCATGGGCGCAGGGCAACCAACAGGGGCGCGGGGAACTGCGCGACCAGCCCACCACCGGCCGGTGGACCGGCACGAACCGAACACCCCCACCGCGACGGTGACAACCCGCACCACCACGCGGGCTGAGCGCGCAGTTCCCCGCGCCCCTGACGGGGCAGGACTAGCTCGGTGAAGGGGCGTTCTCGGGGTGGTGGCAGGCGACCTGGTGGCCGCTCGCCAGGGGCGCGAGAGGCGGCTCCTGCGTCTTGCAGAGGTCGGTCGCCTTCCAGCAGCGGGTGTGGAATCGGCACCCGGGCGGCGGCGCGATCGGCGACGGCACGTCCCCGTTCAGCAGGATCCGCTCGCGCTGCTGCTTCCGCTTGGGGTCCGGCACCGGCACCGCGGACAGCAGCGCGTTGGTGTACGGGTGGAACGGCGTGCCGTACAGGTCCTCGCGGTCGGCGATCTCCACGATCTTGCCGAGGTACATGACCGCGATCCGGTCGGAGACATGCCGGATCACCGACAGGTCGTGCGCGATGATCACGTAGGTCAGGCCCAGCTCGCTCTGCAGGTCGTCCAGCAGGTTGACGACCTGCGCCTGGATCGACACGTCGAGCGCGGACACCGGCTCGTCGGCGACGACCAGCTTGGGCTTGAGGGCCAGCGCGCGGGCGATGCCGATGCGCTGCCGCTGGCCGCCGGAGAACTCGTGCGGGTAGCGGTTGTAGTGCTCGGGGCTCAGGCCCACCAGTTCCAGGAGGTTCTGCACCTCCTTCTTCACACCGCTCTCGGTCCGCACCTTCTGGAGCCGGAAGGGCGCGCCCACGATCGTGCCGATGGTGTGCCGCGGGTTCAGCGACGAGTACGGGTCCTGGAAGATCATCTGCACGTCGCGCCGCATGGGGCGCATCGCCCCGGTGCTCAGGTGCGAGATGTCCCGGCCCTCGAACTCGATGCTGCCGCCGGTCGGTTCGAGCAGCCGGGTGATCAGCCGGCCCATGGTGGACTTGCCGCAGCCCGACTCGCCGACGACGCCCAGCGTCTCGCCGGCGCCGACCTCGAAGTCGATGCCGTCGACCGCCTGCACGGCGCCGACCTGGCGGCGCAGCACACCCTTGGTGATCGGGAAGTGCTTCACCAGTCCGGTGACCTTCAGCAGCGTCTCCCGGTCCCGAGTCCGGGGCGCGCCCTTCTCCAGCGAGGTGTTCGCCGACGGTGCAGTCACGGCTTCGTCCTGGCCCTTCACAGCTTCGGTTCTATCTCTTCGGTCCAGATCCGGGACCGGTCGGCCTCGGCCAGATGGCATGCCGCGACGTGGCCGGGGGCCATCTCGCGCAGCTCGGGGACGACCGTCTCGGAGGATCCGCCGGTCAGCGACGCGTACGGGCAGCGCGGGTGGAAGGCGCAGCCGGACGGCACGTTGATCAGGCTGGGCGGGCTGCCCTTGACCGGGTTGAGGCGGTCGGTGCGCTCCCGGTCCATGCGCGGCATGGAACCGAGCAGACCCCAGGTGTAGGGGTGCTGCGGCTTGGTGAACACCCGCTCGGAGGTGCCGCGTTCGATGACCCGGCCGGCGTACATCACCAGCAGGTCGTCGGCGACCTCGGCGACCACGCCGAGGTCGTGGGTGATCATGATGACCGCGGAGCCGAACTCCTTCTGCAGGTCCCGGATCAGGTCCAGGATCTGCGCCTGCACGGTCACGTCGAGCGCGGTGGTCGGCTCGTCCGCGATGAGCAGTTCGGGGTTGTTGACCAGCGCCATCGCGATCATCGCGCGCTGCCGCATACCGCCGGAGAACTGGTGCGGGTA
This sequence comes from Actinomycetes bacterium, assembly GCA_009783685.1. GTDB lineage: Bacteria > Actinomycetota > Actinomycetes > Streptomycetales > Streptomycetaceae > Actinacidiphila. Next base: position 19,325 of record WRCZ01000022.1, on the reverse strand, counting down.
GTCGTGGAACCGCTTGCGCGGCTCGGGGATGCCGACCCGGTCGAGCATCTCCATCGCGCGCTCGGCGGCGACCTTCTTGCTGACCTTGTGGTGCACCCGGTACGCCTCGACGATCTGCGCGCCGATCTTGTAGTACGGGTGCATCGCGGACAGCGGGTCCTGGAAGATCATGGCCATCTTGCGGCCGCGCAGCCGGCGGACCCGTTCGGGGTTGGCGGCGACGAGCTCCTCGCCGTCCAGCCAGACCTCGCCGCTGATCCGGGCGCGCGACGTGCGGTGCAGGCCCATGATGCCCAGCGACGTCACGGACTTGCCGGAGCCGGACTCGCCGACGATGCCCAGGGTGCGGCCGCGCTGAAGGTCAAAACTGAGCCCGTCCACCGACTTGACCAGGCCGTCGTCGGTCTGGAAGTGGATGTGCAGGTCGCGCACCGACAGATAGGCGTCACCCGGGGGCGGCGCGGCGACGGGCTCGCCCACCGCCGCGGCCGGGGCCTTCTGCATCGGCACCTGGGCCTGCGCGGCCGGCTTCTCCGCGTCCTTCCGCAGCGGCGCCTGCGCCTCGGCGCCGGGCTCCTCCGCGTCCTTCTGCGCGGGCACCTGGGCCTCGGCCGCCGGCTCGCCCTCGGGCTCGCCGGCGTCCTTCTTCAGCGCGTCGCTGCTGCCGTTGTCGGTGCTCACGAGTACCTCACGCGGGGGTCGATGGCGGCGTACAGCAGGTCCACCAGGAGGTTGCAGATGACGATGAAGGTGGCCGCGACCATGGTCACGCCGAGCACCTTCGGCAGGTCGTTGTCCGTCACGGCCTGCACCGCATAGGCACCGATGCCCTGGAACGAGAAGACCTGCTCGGTGATGATCGCGCCGCCGATGAGCAACCCGAAGTCCATACCGAAGATGGTGACGATGGGGGTGAGCGCGGCCCGCAGGCCGTGCTTGCCGACCACGGTGCGCTCGGGCAGGCCCTTGGCGCGCGCGGTGCGGATGTAGTCCTCACCCATGGTCTCCAGCATCCCGGCTCTGGTGAGCCGGGCGTAGAGCGCGGAGTAGAGGAACGCCAGGCTGACCCACGGCAGGATGAGGTTCCAGGCCCATTCGCCGGGGTTGCTGGTGAAGCTGTGGTATTGGACGTTGTCCCAGATCGTCCACTTGTAGGAGAACAGGCCGAGCAGCAGCATGCCGGTGAAGAAGATCGGCAGCGAGACGCCGGCCAGGGCCACGCCCATCGAGAAGCGGTCGAACAGCGTGCCCCGCTTGAGCGCGGAGACGACACCGATGGCCACACCGGAGATGACCCAGATCACCGCGGCACCGATCGCCAGCGAGAAGGTGACCGGGATGCGGTCCTTGATCTCCGGCCACACCTCGACGTGCGACTTGAAGGAGTAGCCGAAGCAGGGCCGGTGGCAGTACGCGGCGTCCGGGCCGAACTTGTAGTGCGCGCCCATGACGATGGCCTTGATGAAGTGCCAGTACTGCTGGTAGATCGGCAGGTCCAGGCCCAGGTTCTTCTTGACCGCCGCGATCGACTCGGGGTTGGCGTCCTTGCCGACGTACTGGGTCGCCAGCTGGGTGGTGGTCTGCCCGCCGAGCTTCGGGACCAGGAAGAAGATCGCGAAGGTGACCGCGCTGACGACCAGCACCAGGACTATCGCGGCGATCACGCGTCGAATGATGTACGCAGTCACAGCGGGTCGGCGCCGGGTCCGCCGGGCCGGGTGTCACCCGGCCCGGCGGACGCCGATGCCTTCACCTGCCTTCCGGTGTTCGTGTGCCTTCTGTGCTTACTGGGCTTACTTGGAGGAGCCGAGCAGCAGGTAGTCGTACATGCCCAGGTACGCCTGGGTGACGGTGACGTTGGTCGCCGCGTCCGGACGGTAGAGCAGGTTCTTGCGGTAGATCAGCGGCACCACGGTGGCGGTGTCGACGACCATCTTGTCGATGTCGCCCCACGCCTTGGTGCGGGCCGCGGCGTCGGTGTTGGCGATCGCGGCCGCCAGGGCGGCGTTGATGTTCTTGTCGTTGAGCTCCTGGAGGTTGTTGCCGCCGGAGGGCTTGATGGCGCTGCCGTCGACGATCTGGTCCAGGAAGCCGTAGCCGGTCGGCCAGTCGGCGCCCCACGCGGTGAGCATCAGGCCGAGCTGGTGGCTGTGCACGTAGCTCGGGACACCGGCGAAGTTCGAGAAGTACTTGCCGGCCGGGAAGCTCTTGATGTTGGCGGTGATGCCGACCTGCTTGAGCGAGTTCTGGATCGCGGTCGCCTCGGCCATCTCGGCCGGGCGGTCGCTGCGCGCCGTCAGGGTGGTGGTGAAGCCGCCCGGCTTGCCGCACGCGGTCAGCGAGGCCTTGGCCTTGGCCACGTCGCCCTTGTTGTCCGGCGTCGGGAACGAGTCGAACTTGGCGTAGCCGTTGACGGTCGGCGGGAGCAGCGTGGTGGCCACGTCACCCTTGACCGGGCCGCCGATGGCGGTCTGCACCGAGACCTTGTCGATCGCGTACTCGATCGCCTTGCGGCAGTCGGCGTTGTCGTACGGCGCGACGTTCGGGTTGATCGCCAGGTACGAGGTGGCACCGGCGTACGAGTCGTCGGTGTTCTTCGCGTACTTGGGGCCGATGACCTTGGCCTGGGTCTGCGGGGTCACGCCGGTGCCGCCGGAGTCGACGGTGCTGTTGCCCGCGAGCAGGTTGTTGTCGATCGTGTTCGCGTTGACCTTGAACTTGATCTTGATCTCGTTCGGCAGCGCCTTGCGCACCGGGTCGTCCGCCTGCGACCACTGCGGGTTGCGCACCAGGTCGGCGGAGGCGCCGTCCTGGTAGGAGGCGAACTTGTACGGGCCCGAGGACACGATGTGCTTCACGTACCCGGCACCGTCGTCCTTCGCCGCCGGCACGGGGGCCGTCTGCGAGAACGTCGCCAGGTAGTCGAAGTCCGCGAAGGGCTTCGCCAGGTGGAAGATGATCGTGGTGTCGTTCGGGGTCTCGATCGACGCGATCCCGTTCGGGTTCTTGTCCTTGTAGGGACCCTTGTACGCGTCACCGCCGGCCAGGTACGCCTTGAAGTACGTCGGGCCGTTGGACAGCGCCTCGGGCGCGAAGTTGCTGCGCTCGATCGCGTACTTGATGTCCTTGGTGGTGATCGGCGTGCCGTCGTCGTACTTCAGACCGGAACGGATCGTGTACGTCCAGGTCTTGGCGTCCGGGCTGGCCTTGCCGAGGCTGGTCGCCAGGTCGGGGACGACGGTCAGGCCGTCCTTGCCGGCGGCCGGCTTGAAGGTGAGCAGCGTACGCGCGTAGAGGCGCGAGAAGTTCTGCACCCAGCCGTAGTACGTGTTACCCGGGTCCAGGGAGTCCGGCACGTCGGAGTTCTCCATGACGACCGTGCCCCCCTTCTTGTCCGAGGCGTTCACGATGCCGGTGAGTGCGGCGTCCTTGGCGGCGGCGGTTCCCTGGCTGTTGGAGCCGCCCGTCTTGCCGTTGTCGCTGCTCTTGGAGTCGCTGCTGCACGCGGATGCTCCCAGGGCGAGTGCCGTGGCAAGCGCCAGCGCGGCTGTCGCTTTTCTGCTGTTCATGCCGAGGAAGGCCTCCCGGTTCGACGGTGTTCTGCAAGGCCGGGCGCGGGGACGCGTCCGGCGGTTCAGCTGGGTGGGTGAAGAAAGCTCGGTCACTTGCTGCGCGGGTCGAGGGCGTCCCGCAGCCCGTCGCCCAGCAGGTTGAAGGCGAGGACGGTGATGAAGATGGCCAGGCCCGGCACGACCATGTATTCCGGATCCGCGTAGAACAGGTCGATGGCCGAGTTGAGCATGCCGCCCCACGAGGCCTGCGGGGGCGCGATGCCGACGCCCAGGAAGCTCAGCGCCGCCTCGAAGAGGATGTTGGTCGGGATCAGCAGCGTCGAGTAGACGAGGATCGGGGCGACCAGGTTGGGCAGCAGCTCGCGGAAGAGGATGAAGGGCCCGCGGGCGCCCAGGCTGCGCGACGCCTCGACGAACTCCCGCTCCCGCAGGCTCAGCGTCTGGCCGCGCACGATCCGGCCCATGTAGGGCCAGTTGAAGAAGCCGATCACGAAGATCAGCACGCTGATCCGCAGCGGCAGCCCGTTGAGGCCGAAGGCGCCGTCCTGCAGCGAGGCCGAGATGGAGATCGCGAACAGCAGCAGCGGGAAGGCCAGGAAGATGTCCATCAGACGGCTGATCAGGGTGTCGATCCAGCCGCCGTAGTAGCCGGCGATCAGGCCCATGACCGAGCCGATGGCCACCGACAGCACGGTGGCGCCGGTCGCCACGATCATCGACACCCACGAGCCCTCGATGATGCGGGCGAGCAGGTCGCGGCCGTACTGCGGGTCGACGCCCAGCAGGTGATGCATGCTCATCCCGCCCCAGCCGCCCTTGGGGACGGTCGTGGAGGGGTCGATCAGGTCCTGGTGGAAGGCGTTCGGATCGAGGTTGAAGATGCTCTCGATCGGCTTGGCCAGGATCGCGAGCAGCACGAGCAGGATGACCACGACGCCACCGGCCACCGCCACCTTGTCGCGCCGGAAACGCATCCACGCGATCTGACCGAGGGATCTCCCCTCGATCGCCTTGCGGCCCACCCCGGCGAGGATGGCCTCCGGCTGTGCCTCGGCCTGCCCCTGGGTGGTCTCTATAGGTGCGGTCATGGTGAAGCTGACCCCTCTCGCCGGCGGGTAACCGGCGCGCGCCCGCCGCTGTAGCGGCTTTACTCATCAGTCGTGCTGCGGTGCGTCATACAGGTATTGAGGATTTTTCGGAACACGGCGAACCGAAACAGCTCCCCTGTTGCGCTGGATTCTTCTGTGCGCCCGCGATCACCCGCCAGCCCTCATCTCGAAGGGATGCGCAACTGTGATGTGGTGATTCTTAGTCCGTTACCCGCGCGTACCTCGGGGTACGGTCAGGCCGTGGACGAACGGCTGCGCGCGGTGTGCGACCTGATGATGCCCCAGGCCAGAGAGATGGCCGGCCTGCACGAGTACGACGGGAAGGTGCAGGATCTGTCGCCTTCGGGCGTGCAGGCGGCCCTGGCCCGGCTGGAACACGCACGGCGCACGGCCGGGCCGCTCGACAGCCCGCACGACGAGGCCCACCTGGCGGTGTTCGAGGAGTCGGTGCGGGTCCAGTACGGGGACCTCGCGCTGCACCGGCGGGACCCGTACCCGCACCTGTCGAACCTCGAGTTGGCCTGCTACGACCGGGAGTACGCCTCCCGCAAGGAGCGCGCGGCGGCCCGCAGGAAGCACCTGGCGCTGTGGCCGGAGGCGATCGAGGCGTCCCTGGAGTCGCTGGACCGGGTGAGCGCGCCGGTCGCCGAGGCGCTGCTGGGCACCGCGTACGGGCTGGCCGTCGACCTGGACGCCGAGCACGGCCGGGAGGAGGAGCAGGCGCTGCGCGCGCACTCCCGGCTCGTCGCCCGGCTGGAGGACGCGGCGCGGCACGGCGACCCCGACCCGCGCCTCGGCGGCCCGGCGCTGGCCGCGCTGATGGGCGCGCAGGAGGGGCTGCGGGTCGACCTGGGGGCGCTGGCCGAGGAGGCCGAGCGCGAGCGGGCGCGGCTGACCGAACTGCTGACCGACGCGTGCGAGCGGCTGGACCCGCGCCAGCGGGTGGACGAGCTGATCCCCGCGCTGCTGGCCGACCACCCGGACGCCGACGAGGTCATCGCCGAGGCGGCCAGGCTCACCGACGAGGTCATCGACTTCACCCGGGACCGCGGTCTGGCGCCGTTCCTGGACGGCGAGTGCCTGGTGGGCCCGGCGCCGCCGTCGCGCCGCTGGTCGATGGCGATGATGACGTGGGCGGCGCCGGCCGAGAAGGACTCGGTGCCGTCCTGGTACCACGTCACGCCGCCGGAGCCGGAGTGGCCGCGCGAGGAGCGCGAGGAGTGGCTGACCGTCTTCAGCCGGACCAGCCTGCCGTCGATCACCGTCCACGAGGTCGCCCCCGGCCACTTCGCGCACGGCCGGGCGCTGCGCCGGGCGGCCGGTCCGGTGCGCCGGGTGCTGCACAGCCTGGCGTTCGCCGAGGGCTGGGCGCACTACGTGGAGGAGGTCTGCCTGGAGGAGGGCTTCCGCGCCCGCGACCCGCGCTTCGCGATCGGTGTCGCGCTGGAGGCGCTGGTCCGGGTCACCCGGCTGACGTGTGCCATCGGGCTGCACACCGGGGCGATGGACCTGGAGGAGGCGACCCGGCTGTTCATGCGGGACGCGCACCTGGCGCGGACCAGCGCGCTGTCGGAGGCCCGGCGCGGCACCTTCGACGCGGGCTACGGGCGGTACACCTGGGGCAAGTTGGAGATCCTGCGGCTGCGGGAGCAGGCCCGCCGCCGGTGGGGCCGGGAGTTCAGCCCGACCCGCTTCCACACCGCGCTGCTGTCCCTGGGCAGCCCCCCGCTGGGCCTGCTCCCCCACGTCCTGGAGCTCCGGGAGGGCTGACGCCCGAGCTCCCGCAGTGGGCGGCCGAGGAACGAGGCCACCCACTGCGGGAGTGAGCAGGAAGACCGACCGACAAGGCGGGGGCTGACACCCGAGCTCCCGCAGTGGGCTCCCGGCGAAGGCAGGGGGAGAGCAGGAAGCCGGCGTCAGCGGGCGGGGCCCCAGGCGGGGCCGGCGGTGTAGGCGTCGCGGTCGAAGAACGCGGCGGCGTGCATCCGCATCCACAGCGCCACCGGGTCGTAGGCGTCGCCCATGGCGACGGTGGACACGGCCAGCCCGTCCGGCACCCCGCCGACGGCCTGCTGCATCATCATCCGCACGCCCTCGACGGCCTGCGGCATGCCCTCGTAGACCTCGACGCCGACCGCCAGGTACGGCTCGCCGAGCGCCGGCTGCACCCAGGCGCGGCGCAGCGAGCGCACCGCCGGGGTGCGGTGTGCGGCCTGGGACAGCAGGGCGTAGAACTGCGGGATCTGCAGGGCCGGTTCGGCGATCTGGAGCGGTCCGGCCGGCAGCACGTCCAGGCCGACCGCGATCCGCCGCAGGTCCGGCCAGGGCACCCCGACGCCGCCGCCGGCGGCGTGCGGATTGAGCCACAGCCCGCACCGGTCGGGGTAGAGGGTCTGCGCGATGTCCCGCCCGGACACCACCTCGTGGTCCCGGGTCCAGCCGCTGGCGGCCAGCTCGCGGGGTGAGGTGAAGCACGGCGCGTACGCGTGCCCGCCGACCTCCATGCTCCCGTACTGCGCGTCCGCCGATCCGGGCGTGCCGTGCCACAGCAGCATCCACACCTGGCCGCCGGCCACTGACGCGAGCAGGTTCTCGTATGCGTCGAAGCGGCCGGGGGCCACCTGGAGCAGCATCTGCTCCACATGGCCGGCCGCCGCAGCGCCGCCTTGCGCGCCCGCGATCACGTGGGACCGCCCCTTCTCCTCGTCCGTTCCCGCCATCAAATCAGGTCGAGTGTTCCCGGTGGAACGCCCGACGACTCAAGCGGCGCTGTCTATATGTCGCCTAAACAACGCGTATACCGACTCTCCGCAGCCCTGCGGCCACGTTCCGCGACGGTCAGTCCCGGCTGAAAAAGGGCGGGACGGTCTCCAGCATCCAGTCCGCGACCGGGTCCTGGGCCACGTCCAGCAGGATCAGGTGGACCGGCAGCGGCAGCGGGGCGCCGCCCAGCGCGCGGCCGAGGGCGTCCATGGTCGCGGCCCGGTCGTCGTCCTGCCAGGAGTCCAGCTCCACGCCGACGTAGAGCGCGGGCGGCTCGTCCTCGACCGCGGCCAGCGCGCGCCGGGCGGTGAGCACCACCGGGGTGACCGCGAACTCGGCGGCGGCGATGGCCAGGAAGTCGACCGGCTCGTCCTCGTGCGAGGGCTCCCACAGCCGCACCCGGCCGCCGGAGGCGGCGTGCTCGCCGCCGCGCTCGGACCGGCAGAGCTCGGCGACGGCGGCCGGCGGCAGCGGCACGCCGACGGCGCCACCGGGGTTCACCGCGATCCCGACCATCGGCGGCAGGCCGCGCGCGAACTCGTGCACCGGCGCGACCGTCCAGGACATGCCCTCGGCCGCCTGCCGGAACTGCTGCTCGGAGCTGAAGACCGGAACGTAGGGGGCGCCGTCGAGCTGGACGGTCGGCAGGTCGAGGTCGGCCGCGTCCGGGTGGCCGCCGTTGGGCAGCGGCACCCACACCCAGGACCGGCCGAGGACCTCCAGCAGCCGGGGCCCGGCGGCGGGGTTGCCGACACTGGCGGAGAGCACCTCCTCCAGCTCGTTGGCCGGCCATATGTACGATGCCGGATTCTCCATGTGCGTCGTCGTCCACCCTCGTCCGCGGATGTGCCGGTGCGGCACCGCCTGCTGCCCTGCCTGCTGCCCTGCCTGCTGCCCTGCCTGCTGCTCGAGAAATCTTAGGGCCTGGGGACGACAGCGGGCCCGGAGTCCGGCATGCGTCACACGGGCGTGCAATGATGGCTGCCACAACTTGCATACCGGCCGTTGGAGGCCGCGCGGGAGAGTTCCGACCCCTGTCCCGGGGCCGGGCGCCGAAGGAGCAAGCCCTCCCTTGAATCTCTCAGGCACAGATACCGCGCGGGCGAGGCAGATCTGAAAAGCGGAGGGGCCGCAGGGCTCCTTCCACCCAAGGTGCAAGCCGCGGGCCCCGTTCCGGGGGTCACGGTGAACCTCTCAGGTTCCGATGACAGATGGGGAGGCCGCAGTGGCCTCGTTCTGGTACCCCCGTCCTGTTCACCGTCCTCTCCTGGGAGCCCGTTTCCGATGAGCGAATCCCCGAGCCAGCCCTCCGGCGCGCCGCGCCGTACCGCGCTGGACGCGCTGCACCGCGCGCTCGGCGCCACCATGACCGACTTCGCCGGCTGGGACATGCCGCTGCGCTACGCCAGCGAGCGCGAGGAGCACCAGGCGGTGCGCACCCGGGCCGGCCTGTTCGACCTGTCGCACATGGGCGAGATCGCCGTGACCGGGCCGCAGGCCGGCGCGCTGCTGGACCACGCCCTGGTCGGCCACCTGTCGGCGCTGGCCGTGGGCCGGGCCCGCTACACCATGATCTGCGCCGCCGACGGCGGCATCCTGGACGACCTGATCGTCTACCGGCTCGGCGACCAGGAGTTCATGATCGTCGCGAACGCCTCCAACGCGCAGGTCGTGCTGGACGCGGTGACCGAGCGTGCCACGGGCTTCGACGCGGCCGTCCGCGACGACCGGGACGCCTACGCGCTGCTGGCCGTCCAGGGCCCGGAGTCCCCCGGCATCCTGAAGTCGCTGACCGACGCGGACCTGGACGGGCTGAAGTACTACGCCGGGCTGCCCGGCACGGTCGCCGGGGTGCCGGCGCTGATCGCCCGTACCGGCTACACCGGCGAGGACGGCTTCGAGCTGTTCGTGGCCCCGGCCGACGCCGAGCGGCTGTGGCAGGCGCTGACCGAGGCGGGCGCGGCGGCCGGCCTGGTGCCGTGCGGCCTGTCCTGCCGGGACACCCTGCGCCTGGAGGCGGGCATGCCGCTGTACGGGCACGAGCTGACCACGGCGCTGACCCCGTTCGACGCCGGTCTCGGCCGGGTGGTGAAGTTCGACAAGCCGGGCGAGTTCGTCGGCCGCGAGGCGCTGGGGGCGGCCGCGGAGAAGGCGGCCGCGACGCCGCCGCGCAAGCTGGTCGGGCTGGTCGCCCAGGGCCGCCGGGTGCCCCGGGCGGGCTACCCGGTCACGGACGCCTCGGGTGCGGTGATCGGCGAGGTCACCTCGGGCGCCCCCTCCCCCACCCTCGGGGTGCCGATCGCGATGGCCTACGTCGACGCGGCGCACGCCGCGCCGGGTACGGCCGGGGTCGCGGTCGACATCCGCGGCGCCCAGGAGCCGCACGAGGTCGTGGCCCTGCCGTTCTACAAGCGCGAGCGCTGACCCTCCTTCCACCGCACCGCACGTCCCTCGCGCCGCGCGCGAGCACCGCCAACCATCCGGGAGAATTCCGACATGAGCATCAACCCTGAGCAGCTGCGTTACAGCAAGGAGCACGAGTGGCTCTCCGCCCCCGAGGGCGGGGTGGCCACGGTGGGCATCACGTCGCACGCCGCGGACGCCCTCGGCGACGTCGTGTTCGTCCAGCTCCCGGAGGTCGGCGCGACCGTCTCCGCGGGCGAGACCTGCGGCGAGCTGGAGTCCACCAAGTCCGTCAGCGACCTGTACTCGCCGGTGTCCGGTGAGGTCACCGAGATCAACCAGGACGTCGTCGACGACCCGTCCCTGGTCAACTCCGCGCCGTTCGAGGGCGGTTGGCTTTTCAAGGTGCGGGAGTCCGCGGAGTCGGCCGATCTGCTGACCGCCGCCGAGTACGACGCGTTCATCGCGGGCTGAGGGCGGACGATGTCGCTTCCGATCCTGAACCAGTCCCTGCACGAGTTCGACCCGGACGTGGCGGCCGCGGTCGACGCGGAGCTGCACCGCCAGCAGTCCACGCTGGAGATGATCGCCTCGGAGAACTTCGCTCCGGTCGCGGTCCTCGAGGCGCAGGGCTCGGTGCTGACCAACAAGTACGCCGAGGGCTACCCGGGCCGCCGGTACTACGGCGGCTGCGAGAACGTCGACGTCATCGAGCAGCTGGCGATCGACCGGGTGAAGGCGCTGTTCGGCGCCGAGGCGGCGAACGTCCAGCCGCACTCGGGCGCCCAGGCCAACGCGGCCGCGATGTTCGCCCTGCTCAAGCCGGGTGACACCATCCTGGGCCTGGACCTGGCGCACGGCGGGCACCTCACCCACGGCATGCGGATCAACTTCTCCGGCAAGCTCTACAAGGTCGCCGCCTACCACGTGGACGAGCAGACCAACCGGGTCGACATGGCCGAGGTGGAGAAGCTCGCCAAGGAGCACCGGCCGCAGCTGATCATCGCCGGCTGGTCGGCGTACCCGCGGCAGCTGGACTTCGCCGAGTTCCGGCGGATCGCCGACGAGGTCGGCGCGTACCTGATGGTCGACATGGCGCACTTCGCCGGTCTGGTCGCGGCCGGGCTCCACCCGTCCCCGGTGCCGTACGCGGACGTGGTCACCACCACGACCCACAAGACCCTCGGCGGGCCGCGCGGTGGCGTGATCCTGTCCCGGGCGGACCTGGCCAAGAAGATCAACTCCGCGGTGTTCCCCGGCCAGCAGGGCGGTCCGCTGGAGCACGTGATCGCGGCGAAGGCGGTCGCGTTCAAGGCCGCGGCGACGGACGAGTTCAAGGACCGCCAGTCCCGTACCCTGGAGGGCGCGAAGATCCTCGCCGAGCGGCTGACCGGCCCGGACCTCGCCGAGGTGGGCGTGTCGGTGCTGTCCGGCGGCACGGACGTGCACCTCGTCCTGGTCGACCTGCGCAACTCCGCGCTGGACGGCCAGCAGGCCGAGGACCGGCTGCACGAGGTCGGCATCACCGTCAACCGCAACGCCATCCCGAACGACCCGCGGCCGCCGATGGTCACCTCGGGCCTGCGGATCGGCACCCCGGCGCTGGCCACCCGCGGTTTCGGCGCGGACGACTTCCGCGAGGTCGCCGACATCATCGCGCAGGCGCTGAAGCCGGTGCACGACGCGACGATCCTGCGGGAGCGGGTCACCGCTCTCGCCGCGAAGCACCCGCTGTACACGTAAGTCCCCCAACGGGGGTGCGCCCGCCCGGGCGCACCCCCGGCCCCGGGGGGACAACGGCGTCCCCCCGCCAGACAGGAGCCCCCGCACATGGCAATCTCGGTCTTCGACCTGTTCTCGATCGGCATAGGCCCGTCGAGTTCGCACACCGTGGGCCCGATGCGCGCCGCCGGCATCTTCGCGCACCGGCTGAAGAACGAGGGCCTGCTCGCCCACACCGCGTCGGTCCGCGCCGAGCTGTTCGGCTCGCTGGGGGCCACCGGGCACGGCCACGGCACGCCCAAGGCGGTGCTGCTGGGCCTGGCCGGCCACGCGCCGCGCACGGTGAACGTGGAGACCGCCGACGACGAGGTCGCGGCCGTCCACGCCACGCGGAGGCTGAGCATCCTCGGCGCCCACGAGATCGACTTCGACCCGGACACCCAGCTGGTCCTGCACCGCCGCAAGTCGCTGCCGTACCACGCCAACGGGATGACGCTGGCGGCGTACGACGCGGCCGGCGAGGTGCTGCTGGAGAAGACGTACTACTCGGTCGGCGGCGGCTTCGTGGTGGACGAGGACGCGGTCGGCGAGGACCGGATCAAGCTGGACGACACGGTGCTGCGGCACCCGTTCCGCACCGGCGACGAGCTGCTGCGGCTGTCCCGCGAGACCGGGCTGTCGATCTCCCAGCTGATGCTGGAGAACGAGAAGGCGTGGCGCACCGAGGCGGAGATCCGCACCGGGCTGCTGGACATCTGGCAGGTGATGCAGGCGTGCGTGTCGCGCGGGATGTCCCGGGAGGGGATCCTGCCCGGCGGCCTGAAGGTGCGCCGCAGGGCCGCCCAGTCCGCCCGCCAGCTGCGCGCCGAGGGCGAGCCGGCGACGCACGCGATGGAGTGGGTGACGCTCTACGCGATGGCGGTCAACGAGGAGAACGCGGCCGGCGGCCGGGTGGTGACCGCGCCGACCAACGGCGCCGCCGGGATCATCCCCGCGGTGCTGCACTACTACCTGAACTTCGTCGCGCCGAAGAACGCCCCGGCGGAGGAGCAGGAGGACGGCATCGTCCGCTTCCTGCTGGCCGCGGGCGCCATCGGCATGCTCTTCAAGGAGAACGCCTCGATCTCCGGCGCCGAGGTCGGCTGCCAGGGCGAGGTGGGCTCGGCCTGCTCGATGGCCGCGGGCGGCCTGGCCGAGGTGCTGGGCGGCACGCCCGAGCAGGTGGAGAACGCCGCCGAGATCGGCATGGAGCACAACCTGGGCCTGACCTGCGACCCGGTCGGCGGCCTGGTGCAGATCCCGTGCATCGAGCGCAACGGCATGGCCGCGGTCAAGGCCGTCACCGCCGCCCGGATGGCGATGCGCGGCGACGGCCGCCACCACGTCTCCCTGGACAAGGTCATCAAGACCATGAAGGAGACCGGCGCCGACATGAAGATCAAGTACAAGGAGACCGCCCGCGGCGGCCTCGCGGTGAACGTCATCGAGTGCTGACCGTGTGCGCGGGGGCGGCGGCCCCGGCATAGGGAAAACCCTGGGAAGCGGCCGCGAGGTGTGTTCCCGGGAAGGCGGCGGGGGACGGTGGCCGTATGCCCGATCCGGTGGCCGCAGGCGTGGAACTGCACAGGCTGGACGTGGAACGCCCGGGCGTCCTGCCGTTCGCGGTCGGCTCGTTCGCGGCGGTCGGGCCGCTGGCCCGGGCGGGGGTCCCGCATCGGCACAGCTTCTACGAGGTCGGGCTCGTCACGCGCGGCCGCGCGACCCATGTCGTCGATCTGGAGCGGCACGACGCGGCTCCGCCGTACCTGTACGCGATGGTCCCCGGCCAGGTGCACCACTGGGAGGACGCGCGGGACGTGGCCGGCTGGCTGGTGCTGTTCGACGAGGACTTCCTGCTGCCGCATCCCGCCGACGCCGGCGCGCTGCGGACGCTGAGCGCCCGCGGCGGGCTGCGCCCTGACCGCGGCTCCGCGGCCGAACTGCGCCGCGTGCTGCGGGAGATGGACCGGGAGCGCCGCACGGCGGGCTGGGGGCACGCGGACGTGCTGTCCTCGCTGCTGCACGTCTTCCTGCTGCGCGCCGTCCGCGTCTGCCGGGTCGCCCCGCGCTCCGCACCGCAAGCGGCGGCAGCCGCGCGGGAGGGCGGCCGCCCTGCGGAACTCGCCGCGCACTTCGCCGCGTTGGTCGCCCGGGAGGACCTGCGGCTGCGGACGGTCGAGACGTACGCGCGCGAGCTCGGCGTGTCCCCCAGCCATCTGCACGACGCGGTCAAACGCGGCACCGGCCGCACGCCCGGCCAGCTGATCAGGGCCCGGCAGGTGCTGGAGGCCAAACGGCTGCTCGTCGGAACGGACCTGACGGTCCATCAGGTCGCATCCGCGTCCGGCTTCGCCGACCCCGCCTACTTCTGCCGGTTCTTCCGGCGCGAGACCGGGACGACCCCCGGCCGGTTCCGCGCGGGGTGGTCGGCGAAAAGCACCACGAAGCCGCAGGACCGTCCCTCGCCCGGGACCGCCCGCCCCGCCTAGATTCGCCGCAGGTCCGGACGCCGGCCGCACCACCCGGCCCCGGCCCCGCGGGCGCCCTTCCGCGCGCCCGCAGCCCGCTTCGGAACCCCGAGGGAGTTCGCCGTGTCCACCCCCCACCACGACGCGGACGGCACCGCCGTCCCCGAGGAGAGCCGCGGCATCAGCCGCAAGAACCTCATCAAGGCCGCGCTGCTCGCCGGGACCGTCCCGCTGGTCACCGGCGGCGGTGTCGCCCTGGCCCGCGACCGGGCGGCCTCCGCGCCCGCCCGCGGCCTGTCCGCGACCCCGGCGTGCCAGGACGGCGACGAGCCGACCGTCCCCAACATCGAGGGCCCCTACTTCAAGCCGGACTCCCCGCTGCGGACCGACCTCACCGGCGGCGGCATGCCCGGCACCCCGCTGGCCCTCAGCGGCTACGTCTTCGGCCGCGACTGCCGGCCGGTCGCCGGGGCGCTGCTCGACTTCTGGCAGGCGGACGACAGCGGCGCCTACGACATGAACGGGTTCACCCTGCGCGGCCACCAGTTCAGCACCCCCCTGGGCGCGTTCACCCTGACCACCGTCGTCCCCGGCCTCTACCCGGGCCGCACCCGGCACATCCACGTCAAGGTCCAGGCGCCGGGCCAGCCCCTGCTCACCACCCAGCTGTACTTCCCCGGCGAGCCGCGCAACAGCACCGACGCCTACTACGATCCGCGGCTGGAGATGACCGTCCGGGCGGCCGGGTCCGGCGAGCAGGCCACGTTCGACTTCGTGCTGGACGTCGACGGCACCCCGCCCTCGACGCCGCCGTCCACCCCGCCCACCACCCCGCCGGGCAGCGGCACCTGGGCTCCCGGCACCGCCTACGCGGCCGGCGCCGTCGTCACGTACAACGGCGTCACCTACCGCTGCGTCCAGGCGCACACGTCCATGGCCGGCTGGGAACCGCCCAACGTCCCCGCCCTCTGGCAGCCCGCGTAACTCCCGGGTCCGGGCACCGCTTCGGGCGGTCAGGGCTCGAAGCGGTAGCCCATGCCCGGCTCGGTGAGCAGGTGGCGGGGTCGGGCGGGGTCGGGTTCCAGCTTGCGGCGCAGGGCCGCGAAGTAGACGCGCAGGTAGTTGGTCTTGCGCTCGTGCTCGCGGCCCCACGCCTCCCGCAGGAGCTGCTGGCTGGTCACCAGCCTGCCGGGGTGGCGCAGCAGGATGGTGAGGATGCGCCACTCGGTCGGGGTGAGCCGCACCGAGGCGTCGCCGCCGTCGGTGCGCCGCACGGTGCAGCCGGCGAGGTCGATCGTCCACCCGCCGATCAGCGCGGCCTGCGGGGCGGCGGCCGGAAAGGCCGGCCGGCGCAGCACCGCCCGCAGCCGGGCGAGCAGTTCATTCATCGCGAACGGCTTGGTGACGTAGTCGTCGGCCCCGGCGTCCAGCGCGGCGACCTTCTCGTCGGCGCCGGTCCGCCCGGACAGGATGATCACCGGCACCTGGCTCCAGGCGCGCAGCGCCCGCAGCACGTGGTGCCCGTCGATCTGCGGCAGGACCAGGTCGAGGAGGACCGCGTCCGGCGGGTTCCTGATGGCCTCCAGCAGCGCCCGCCGCCCGTCGGCGGCGATGTCCACGGTGAAGCAGCGGGCCCGGAGGTTGACCTGCAGGGCCTTGAGCATGGCCGGCTCGTCGTCGACGACCAGGATCCGGGTCATGGCGTCCCCCTTCAGCGCGTCGTTCCGGCGCCGCCGCCGGGTCCCGCGGCGTCCCCCGGTCCGGTGGCGTCGCCCGGTCCGGTGGCGTCGCCCGGTCCGGTGGCCTCGCCAGGTCCGCCCGGTCCCGCGGGCTCGACGGCGAGCCGGTAGCCCACGGACGGGTCGTTCTGCAGGAACCGGCCGTCCTCGTCGCGCAGCTTCTTGCGGATCCGGTAGGCATAGACCTTCAGGTAGTGGGACTCGCCGGCGTAGGCCGGGCCCCAGACCTCTTCCAGGATCATCCGCCGGGTGCACACCTTGCCGACGTGCCGCGCCAGGTAGGCCAGCACGTCGAACTCCTTCGGCGTCAGGTCCAGCGGCCTGCCGTCGTAGGTGGCCTGGTAGTGGACCAGGTCCAGGGTCAGCGGCCCCGCGGTCAGCTCGGTGAGCTGGCCGGTCTCGGCGCCCGCCGCCTGGTGGCGCAGCGCGACCCGCAGCCGGGCGTCCAGCTCGCGCATCCCGAACGGCTTGGTCATGTAGTCGTCCGCGCCGTTGTCGAGCGCCTCGACCTTGCGGTCCTCGGAGCTGTCGGCGGACAGGATGATGATCGGCAGATCGGTCCAGGTGCGGATCCGGGTGCAGACGTCGAGCCCGTCGAGGTCGGGCAGGCCGAGGTCGAGCACCATCACGTCCGGCGGGTGGACGGCGGCCTCGGCGAGGCCGCGCTGCCCGGTCTCGACGGTGCGGACCTGGTGGCCGAGGGCTTCGAGGCCGACCCGGCAGGCGGCGAGCAGCGCGATGTCGTCGTCGACGACGAGGACGGTGGACACGGTGGGGTCTCCTCGGGCAGGTCGGCCGCGGCCGGCAGGGTGAACGTGAAGCAGGCACCGCCGCCGGGGTTCCGGCCGGCCCAGATGCGCTGGTGGTGCGCCTCGACGAAGATCTTGGCGATGGCCAGGCCGAGGCCGGTGCCGCTGTCGGTCTCGCGGCGGAAGAAGAAGCCGAACACCTCGTCGCGCAGGTTCGGCGGGATGCCGGGGCCCTGGTCGGCGACCGAGACGGTGACCGCCTGCCCGCCGTCCCGGTAGGCGCGGACGATGACCGGCGTGCCGGGCGGCGCGTAGCGCATCGCGTTGTCGAGCAGGTTGGTCAGCACCCGGCCGATGAGCACGGTGTCGACGTCGACCGGCGGCAGGTCCGGCTCGATCCGGGTGACGATCCGCCGGGGCGCGGGTGCCGGCAGGTCGCGCAGCACGGTGCCGATCAGGTCGCCGGGGGCGGTCATGCTGGTGCGCGGCCGCAGCACCCCGGCCTGCACCCGGCTCATGTCGAGCAGGTTGGTGACCAGGGCCGCGAGCCGGTCGGTCTGGGTGTCGACGAGCCGGGCGAGTTCCGCGCGGGCCTCGCCGGTCAGGGCGGGCCCGAGGTCGGGGTCGGCGAGCACCGAGGAGGACGCCTTGATCGAGGCGAGCGGGCTGCGCAGGTCGTGCGAGACGGCCGCCACCAGGGTGCGGGCCACCTGCTCGACCTCCAGGGTCAGCTGGGCGCGCAGCGCGTCCTCGCGCAGCTGGGCCCGTTCGACGGCCAGCGCGATCTGGTTGGCGAACAGCAGCAGCGGCTCGCGCTGCTCCTCGGTGATGACGACGTCGGTGATGGCCAGCATGCCGATGGGCCGTCCGGCGGCCACCAGGGCGAGGCGCACCGGCTCGCCGCGCTCGGCCTGGCCGGCGGGCGCGGCCAGCAGGTCGAGGTTGGTGACCTGGCCGGGCGCCGGGTGCAGCCGCCGCAGCTCGTCCGGGTGCAGGGCCTCGCCCGCGGTGGCGGCGACCCGCAGCCGGTCCTGCTCGTCGGGGAGGAGCAGCGCGACGTGGCCGGCGTCCAGGACGTCGGCCAGCGCGGTCACGATGAGGTCGAGCAGTTCGGGCAGCGGCCGGTCCTGCACCAGCAGGGTGGACAGGTCGAACAGCCGGCGCAGTTGCAGGCCGCGCTGCCGGGCCTCGGCGCGGGCGGTGTTCATGCCGGCCACCACCCGGGCGACGGGCAGCATGACCGCCACGTAGATGCCCAGCGCGGTCCAGTTCTCGCTCGCGCCGACGTCCAGCGTCAGGTAGGGCGGGATGAAGAAGAAGTCGTAGACCAGGAAGCCGCCGGTGATGCCGAGGACGCCGGAGACGAACCCGCCGACGCTGACGCCGACGACCACCGGCACGACCAGCACCAGGGCGGTGGTGGCGACGCTGAGGTGGGTGCGCAGCGGCAGCATCGCGGCGGTCAGCGCGGCCATGCAGGCCAGCGAGGCCAGCGACCCGATGAGGTTGCCGCGCACCGCGGCGCTCGCCAGGGTGTCCCGCGTCCACCGCGGCAGCCGCCCGCCCGTCGTCGCCCTCACCGCCGCACCTCCCGTCTCTCCCGGTCCTCCCGGTTCCCCCGATCGTCTCTCCTGCTCAGACGATCGTCTCTCCCGCTCCCCCGGGCCGGCCGGGCGGGTCCCCGGCCGGCCCGGCGGCGGGTTCGGCTCAGCCCAGCCGGGCCAGCGCCTCGTTGAGTTCGAGGACGTTGACGTGCGACGCGCCGAGGAATCCCAGCTGGGGGCCGTGCACATGGGCGGCGACCAGGCCGCGCACCTGCTCGGCGGGCAGGTGGCGGGCCGCGGCGACCGCCGCGACCTGGGCGTAGGCGCCGGCCGGGCTGATGTCCGGGTCTATGCCGCTGCCGGAGGCGGCGACGAGGTCGGCAGTGGGCGTGATGCCCGCCTTGCGCAGCGCGGCGACCCGCTTGCGATAGGTCTCCACGAGCTCCTTGGAGCGGGGCCCGAGGTTGGACCCGCCGGTGGCGGTCGGGTCGTCGCCGTCGGGGCGGCCCTGGAACCACTGGGCGCCCTTCCACTGCTGGCCGACCAGGGTCGACCCGTTGGCGCCCAGCGAGCCCTGGGCCTGGTGCCGGAACAGGGCCTGCCCGATGCCCGTCTCGGCGAGCGGGTAGGCCAGTCCGAGCAGGACGAAGAAGACGGCCGAGACGATCACGCCCCGACGCAGGTTCACCCACAGCATGACGACTCCATGATTTCCGGTGGTGGTGCGGGGTCCGGCGCCGGTGCGGTGGCCGCACCGGCGCGCGGGGTGCCCGTAGTGCGGGTCAGTAGGCGTGCAGGGCGGTCAGCACGAGGTCGATGAGCTTGATCCCGGCGAACGGCACGATCAGCCCGCCGACGCCGTACAGCAGCACGTTGCGGCGCAGGATCGCCGTCGCGCTCGTCGGCCGGAACCGCACCCCGCGCAGCGCCAGCGGGATCAGCGCGACGATGACCAGCGCGTTGAAGATCACCGCGGACAGCACGGCCGAGGTCGGGCTGTGCAGGCCCATGACGTTGTACGACTTCATCTGCGGGAACGTCGTCAGGAACAGCGCCGGGATGATGGCGAAGTACTTCGCCACGTCGTTGGCGATGGAGAACGTCGTCAGCGCGCCGCGGGTGATCAGCAGTTGCTTGCCGATCTCCACGATCTCGATGAGCTTGGTCGGGTTGGAGTCCAGGTCCACCATGTTCCCGGCCTCCTTGGCCGCGGTGGT
>WRCZ01000021.1 GCA_009783685.1 Actinomycetes bacterium | reverse complement strand
CACGGACGACTACCTCGCCGCGATCGCCGACACCCGGCCCACCCTCACCGAAGCGGCACTGACCGCCTTCCACGAGGACATCGAGCACCACCTGCGCACCTGACCCTCACCCAGGACCAGCCCCACCCTCCCCCACCGGGCGTCGCAGGGCCCTCAACGCGTCCCTGAGTTCGGTAAGCCGCGCAATCTCGCTGTCAAGCGCGGCGATACGCCGATCAACGACACACCGGCCGGCCGTGGGCCCGGCGGGCGCGGGCGCAGCCGGCCACGCGGTGGTCGCACCGGTAGCGGGCGCTACGGGACCTGCGTTCGCCGGCGGGGCGCAGTCCGGGGCCGGTTCGGCGGCGAGCATCGGCAGGCTGGCGGCGATGCCGTGGAGGTCGTCCACGGTGAGGCCGAGGCCCAGCAGCCGCCGGATGACGCGCAGCAGCGCGAGTTCGTCCGGCGAGTAGTCCCGCTGGCCCGCGCCGGTGCGGCGCGGCGGCGGCAGCAGGCCGCGCTGCTCGTAGAAGCGCAGGGCCCTGGGCGTCGTGCCCACCGCTGCCGCCGCGTCGGCGATCCGCATGCCGTCTCCCTTCCCGCCCCGCACGGGCGCGGTCCTATACCGGCCGTCAGCCGTGCCCGTCCTGCTCGACCACGACCGTGCCGAAGTACGCGCCCTCCATCAACTGCTCGAACGCCCGGGGCGCCTGTTCGATGCCCTCGACGCGCGTGACGGGGCAGCGGATCTCGCCGGAGCGCAGCCAACCGGCCAGCCGCGTGCGCCACTCGGCCTCCACGTCGGGGTGGTCGCTGCCGAGATAGCCCCTGACCGACGCGCCCAGCAGGACGAGCCGGTAGGCGTCGATCTCCGCCGGGGCCCTCCCGCCGCCGCCCTCGGCGGCCAGCTGCCCGGAGAGCGCGCCGACCAGGGCGATCCGGGCGCCGTGCCGGGCCGCGTCCACGGCCGCGCCGAGCTGCGGGCCCGCGACGAGGTCGAGTACCACGTCGACGCCGTCCGGCGCCGCCTCCGCGAGCCGGTCCGCGAACTCCCGGTGGGCCGCCGCCCGTTCGCCCGGGCTGCCGCCCCCGCGCAGCGACTCCGTGGTCACCACCGCGTCGTAGCCCGCCTCCGCCGTCAGGCGCGCGGCCTTCGCCGGCGTTCCCGTCGTGCCGATCACCCGGGAGGCGCCCAGCAGCCGCGCGATCTGCCCGGCGAGGGTGCCCACGCCGCCGGCGGCCCCGGTGACGAGGACGACGTCGCCCTCGCGGACCGGTGCCACCCGCGTCAGTGCCCCGTAGGCGGCGGACCCGGCGGCCAGCAGCGCCACCGGATCGGGGAACGCCGGGTCGACGACGGTGCATTCGGCCACCGGCACGAGGGCGTACTCCCGCCACCCGAGCATGTGGACCACCAGGTCGCCGGGGCGTACCGGGCTGCCGGGCGGCGCGGTGACGACCTCGCCGAGCGCGGGCCCGAACAGGGTGGCGCCCGGTCGCAGCGCGGGCAGCGGCGTGCCCTGGACGGCCCCGCCGATCAGCGTGCGCAGGGCGGCGAAGACCAGGAACTGCCGGTTGCGCACCAGGAGTCGGGCGGTGCCGGCGGCGGGCAGCGGTACGTCGGCGACGGCCAGGTCGGAGGCGGCGGGCAGCCCCTCGGGGACGGCGGCGAGCCGCACCTCGCGGCTGGTCCGGGGCAGGGGGGACGTCATGACGGGGCTCCTCGGAAGGGGAGCGGGCACGGCGGCGGTCCCCCCGCGGCTCGGCCGCCGGGCACCCCCACCCGGCGCGCTCGGACGGGACGGGCGCCCGGACGCTAACCCCTGACGCGCACGTCAAGGGCAAGCCCGTCCGGTCCACGGCGGTGGGACGGCGGCACGGACCGGACGGTGCTTCCCGCGCGTGTCCCCGGGGGCGTGCGGTGCCGCCGGGCACTTCAATGGCCGGAGCGCCGTCACCGGGACGGCGGCCGGGCCGCGGGCGGGAGTCCTTGGAGTCGACGCGATGAGCGGTGCAGCGGGTCCCGCGGTGAACGGGGACGGGGCCTCGTGGTGGCGGCGGTTGCGCAGCCAGCTGTGGCAGCCGCCGCGGCCGCACGGCGAGCAGCCGCGCCGGCGGGTGGTCGGGCCGCTGGAACTCTTCTACGACCTGGTGACGGTCGTCCTGGTCGCCCAGGCCGCGCACCAGCTGTCGGGGCGGCTCGACTGGCACGGCATCGGGCAGTACGCCGCGGTCTTCGGGCTGGTGTGGCTCGCCTGGGTCAGCGGGAGCCTCCACCACGAGCTGCACGGCCGTGAGGACGCCCGCGGCCGCACCGCGTTCCTGGCGCAGATCCTGGTGCTGGTCCCGCTGGGCGCCTTCATCCCGGCAGCGGGCGGGGAACGCGGTGCCGCGTTCGCCGTGACGGCGGGGATCCTGTTCGCCGTGCTGGCGCTGCTGTGGCTGCTGGCATCGCGCGGCGACCAGCCCGAATTCCGGCGCCTGAGCAAGGAGTTCGTCGCGGGAACCGCGGTCTGCGCGGTCGCCCTGGGGCTCAGCGCCCTGCTGCCGGCCGGCGCCCGCGTCTGGACCTGGGGGGTGCTGGACGTCGCCTACCTGGCGGGCTTCGCGGTCACGATCCGGCGGGTCATGGTCAGGAGGCCGGCCGCCTTCACCGTCACCGACGCGGTCGTGGAGCGCTTCGGGCTGCTGATCATCATCGTGCTCGGCGAGACCGTGACCGGGGTCGTCACCGGGCTGGAGGCGCAGCCGGTCGGCGCGCTCGTGCTGGCCGTCGCGCTGGTCTGCGTCGTGGTCGGATTCGGCGCGTGGTGGACGTACTTCGACTTCTCCGGCGGGCGCGAGCCCCGGCCGACGCCGGCGGCCTCCCTGCAGTGGATGCTCGGCCACGTCCCGCTGACCGCTGCGGTGGCCGCGATGGGGGCGGCGATGGTGGACCTCGTGGAGCAGGCGCACCACGGGCGCACCTCGGCCGCCACCGCCTGGGTGCTGTGCGGAGGTGCCGCGCTGGTGCTCGCCGGCACCGTGGTGGTGGCCGGCAGCCTCACGGACTGGCGGGCCAAGCGGGCGCTGTTCCGGCGCCTGTCCTGGACGTGCGCGGCGACCGCGGCGGCGTGCCTGGTGGTGGCCGCGCTCCGCCCCGAGCCGCTGGTCCTGGGCATCCTCCTGGTGGTGCTGTTCAGCATCCCGTGGAGCGTGGCCGTGGCCCACCGGGTCCGCCGGGCCTGAGTGTTCGGGCCGGTCCCGCACGGCGCCGGACCGGATCCGGAGCCGTGCGGGGGCGGGCCGTACGGGGGGAGCCGTACGGGGGCGGAATCGCGGGTCGGGGTCAGACGGTGGCGGTCGCGGGGTCGCTGGTGCCGGCCGCGCCGGTCTCCACGTGTCCGGCGAAGCGCCGGACGAACGCGCTGTCGGTGGTGGAGGTGACGGTGACGTCGTACCAGTGGTGGCCGGCGGCCACACCCCAGGCGGCGACCGTGCGGGAGGCGCCCGGCTGCACGGTGTAGGAGTAGTGGTCGTCGGGCGCGTACGCGTCGGTGGCGGTGAAGGTGACGGCGGTGCTGCCGGCGTTGGTGAACGTCAGCGTGACCTGTCCGGCGGTGTTGTCGTGGCGGGCGGTGACCTCGGGGCCCACGGCCGCGTTGGTGCCGGCCTGGCGGCGCAGGAACCCGTTGGGGCCGTGGACGGAGAAGTCGTAGCGGGTGCCGGGCAGCGCCCAGCTGTCGGTCAGGCTCTTGCCGCCCTCGACGGTGTAGGGCCAGGGGCCGTCGCTGCGGGTGGCGGAGGTGACGTGGAAGGCGGCCCCGGCCGCGCCGAGGCTGGCGAAGGTGAACTGCATGCGGCCGCCGACCGCCTTGGTGTCCACGGCGAGGTCGTAGGGCAGCGGCCGGGCGTTGCGCAGGCCGCTCTCCTGCTTGGGCAGCGTGCCGGTGGCCGGCGGCGCGGGCACGTAGTCGCCGGGGTTGCCGTGGTTCGGCGGTGCGTAGCCGCTGGTGTCGGGCAGGCCGGGGGCGCCGGCGTCGCTGCGGGAGAAGTCGAACGCCGACGTCAGGTCGCCGCAGACGGCGCGCCGCCAGGCGGAGACGTTGGGGTTGTGCACGCCGAAGCGCTTCTCGATGAACTGCACGATGGAGGTGTGGTCAAAGGTCTGCGAGCAGACCCAACCACCCGTGCTCCAGGGGGAGATGACGAGCATCGGCACCCGCGGCCCGAGCCCGTAGGGCCCGGCGGCGTACCCCGACGAGCCGCCGAACAGGTCCTGCGTCACGTCGGCGGTGGACAGGCCGCGGGCCGCGGAGGCGGGCGGGAACGGCGGGATCACGTGGTCGAAGAAGCCGTCGTTCTCGTCGTAGGTCAGCAGCAGGACGGTGCGGCTCCACACGTCGGGGTTGGAGGTGAGCGCGTCCAGTACCTGCGAGACGTACCAGGCGCCGTAGTTGGCGGGCCAGTTGGGGTGCTCGCAGAACGCCTCGGGGGCGGCGATCCAGGAGACCTGCGGCAGGGTGCCGGCCGCCACATCGGCCCGCAGCCGGTCGAAGTAGCCGTCGCCGCCGGCCGCGTGGGTGCCGGTGCGGGCGCGGTCGTAGAGCGGGTCGCCGGCCTGCGCGTTGCGGTACTGGTTGAAGTAGAGCAGCGAGTTGTCGCCGTAGTTGCCGATGAACGCGTCGCTGGTCCAGCCCCAGCCGCCCGCGGAGTTCAGCCCGGTCCCGATGTCCTGGTAGACCTTCCAGCTGATGCCGGCCTGCTGGAGGATCTCGGGGAAGGTGGTCCAGGAGTAGCCGGCCTCCTCGTTGCCGAGCACCGGCCCGCCGCCCTTGCCGTCGTTCCCCGAGTAACCGGTGTACATGTAGTAGCGGTTGGGGTCGGTGGAGCTGAGCATCGAGCAGTGGTAGGCGTCGCACACCGTGAACGCGTCCGCGAGGGCGTAGTGGTACGGGATGTCCTGGCGGGTCAGATACGCCATCGTGGTCGTGGACTTGGCGGGGATCCAGCGGTCGTAGGCGCCGCCGTTCCACGCCGCGTGCGTGCCCGACCAGCTGTGGTCGAGGTCCTGGATGAACTGGAGGCCGAGGTCGTCGGCGTCCGGGCGGAACGGCAGGGTCTCGTGGCCCGAGGTGGCGGCCTGGTGGAAGGCGGTCGCACCGGAGGGCAGCACGAGCGGGCGCGGGTCGCCGAAGCCGCGGACCCCGCGCAGCGTCCCGAAGTAGTGGTCGAAGGAGCGGTTCTCCTGCATCAGGACGACGACGTGCTGGACGTCGGCGAGCGTGCCGCTCCCGGCGGCGGGCCGGATCGACGCGGCGCGCGCGATCCCGGCGGACAGGCTGGTGGCCGCGGCCGTGCCCGCGGCGAGTTGCAGAAACCTTCGGCGGCTGACGTCGGTCACAAACTCTCCTGGAGGTCCGGTGGGGGGCTCAGACTCAAGGGCGGCGCACATCGGAGTGCGTGAGTGAGTAACGCGTCACAGTCCGCACACGTGACGCGGACATGATGTGGACCGCGGTGACGTGCTGTCAATGACGCCTTCGGCGGGCGTGCCCGCCGCGCCGGCGGCGTCACGGTGTCCCCATCATGCGCGGAGGTGCGTGAACGGCGGGCGTACCGCGCATGTCCGCTCGCCGCGGGCCGGCCGGGCCGCGGCCGTACGGTGGAGGCATGGAAGGCAACGGTCTGGCGGAGCTGGACGCGCGCGTCACCGGGTGCCGGGCCTGCCCGCGGCTCGTCGCCTGGCGCGAGGAGGTCGCCCGCACCAAGCGCGCCGCCTTCGCCGACCAGACGTACTGGGGGCGGCCGGTCCCCGGCTTCGGTCCCGCCGACGCCTCGCTGCTCGTCGTCGGCCTCGCGCCCGCCGCCCACGGCGGCAACAGGACCGGCCGGATGTTCACCGGCGACCGGTCCGGTG
This sequence comes from Actinomycetes bacterium, assembly GCA_009783685.1. GTDB lineage: Bacteria > Actinomycetota > Actinomycetes > Streptomycetales > Streptomycetaceae > Actinacidiphila. The sequence continues at coordinate 15,482 of WRCZ01000021.1, read as the reverse complement.
AGGTGCTCTACCGGGCGCTCTACGACGTCGGGCTCGCCTCCGCGGGCACGGCGGTGAGCAGGGACGACGGGCTGGAGCTGTACGGGGTCAGGATCACCTCGCCGGTGCACTGCGCGCCGCCCGCCAACAAGCCGACGCCGGCCGAGCGGGACACCTGCCGGCCGTGGCTCGTCGAGGAACTGGAGCTGCTGCGCCCGACGCTGCGCACCGTGGTGGTCCTCGGCGCCTTCGGGTGGCAGGCCGCGCTGCCCGCGTTCGCGGCGGCGGGCTGGCAGGTGCCGCGGCCCAGGCCCGTCTTCGCCCACGGCGCCCGCGTCTCGCTCCCCCGCGACCGCACACGGGACGTGCCGGGCACCCCCGGCGCCCTCGAACTGTTCGGCTGCTTCCACGTCAGCCAGCGCAACACGTTCACCGGGCTGCTCACCCCCGAGATGCTCCGGGACGTGCTCAGGACCGCCGCGTCGGCCGCCGGCCTGCCCACCCGCGCGTAGGCCCTCGGGCCGCCTCCGCCCCTGAACTCCGCGGCCGGGCGGGCTTTATCGCGTTGCCGCCGCTGCCCGCGGCCGATAGCGTCGCCGGGCCGTCCGCAGCGGGCGGCCGTCGAGGAGGAGGTGTGCAGCAGATGCGCAGGAGCCGTCGGCACCGGAACCCGGTTACCGCCCTTCACCCCTTCCTCTTCTCGACGGAGACACCTTGTCGATCCGCATCACCGCACTGACCGACGCCGACACCGCGGACGGCGGCGCCGGAGCCACCAGCAGGCGCCTGGCCTGGCTGGCCTCCCGGGACGCCGGCATCCCCGTGGGCTCGGCGTTCCTGCGCCTGCACACCTCGCCCGGCCGCGACCACCTGGCCGAACTGGAACTGGCCGTCCATCCGGCCGAGCGGCGCGCGGCGACCGGCACACGGCTGCTGGACGCGGCCGTGGCCGCCGCCCGCACCGACGGCCGCCGCTGCGTCACGGCCCAGGCCGAGGCCGGCTCGGCCGGCGACGGCTTCCTCGCCGCCCGGGGCTTCCGCACGGTGCTGACCCTGCTCTACACCCGGCTGCCGCTGGCCCGCGTGGACGTCGCCGCGCTGCGCGAGAGAGCGGGGCGGCCGCGTCCCGGCTACCGGCTGGAGTCCTGGGACGGAATCGTCCCCGACGACCTCGCGGCCACCTTCACCGCGTCCCGCCGGGCCATGGACGACATGCCGATGGACGACTCCGACCACGGCACGGTCGTCTGGGACGAGGACCGGGTCCGCGCGGCGGCCCGGGCCGTCGAGCGGCGCGGCGAGCACCTGCACACCGTCGCGGCCGTCGCCGAGGCGGACGGGTCGATCGCCGGGTTCACCGAGCTCGTCGTCCCGGGCGACGGCAGGGGCGACGCCCAGCACTACGGCACGGGGGTGCTGCCCGAGCACCGCGGGCGCGGCCTGGCCCGCTGGATGAAGGAGGTGGCGATCCTTCAGGCCCGCGAGCGCCACCCGCGGCTCGACGGCCTGCTCACCGACACCGCGGCGAGCAACACCCCGATGCGGGCCGTCAACGACGCGCTCGGCTACCTGCCCAGGCACACCTCGCTGATGTACCAGCTCGACCTGTAGCGCCCGCCGGGCCCGGAGAGCGCCAGAGCTCTCCGGGCTCAGCCGGTGGGCGCGGCGGGCGGCGAGGAGTCCGCGTCCCGGGTGCGGAACTGCAGCCGGCCCTCGGCGGCGTCCACCGTCATGGTGCTGCCCTCGCCGACCTTGCCGTCGAGCAGCAGCCGGGACAGGTGGTTGTCCACCTCGCGCTGGATGGTGCGGCGCAGCGGGCGGGCGCCGTACTCCGGCTGGTAGCCGCGCTGGGAGAGCCAGTCCACGGCGGCGCCGGTGAACTCCACGGTGACGCCCTGCGCGTGCAGCAGCCGGCGGGTCCGCTCCAGCAGCAGGTCGGTGATCTGCCGCAGCTGCTCGGGGGTGAGCTGCCGGAAGACCACGATCTCGTCGATCCGGTTGAGGAACTCGGGCCGGAAGTGCTCCCGCAGCGGGCGGAGGATCTGCTCGCGCCGGGCCTCCTCGTCCGCGTCGGCGCCGCCCGCGCCGAAGCCGATGCCCGCGCCGCGCCGGGTGATGGCCTCGGAGCCGAGGTTGCTGGTCATCACGATGACGGTGTTGGTGAAGTCCACCGTGCGGCCCTGGGAGTCGGTCAGCCGGCCGTCGTCCAGCACCTGCAGCAGGATGTTGAAGACGTCGGGGTGCGCCTTCTCCACCTCGTCCAGCAGCAGCAGCGAGTACGGGTGGCGGCGTACCACCTCGGTGAGCTGGCCGGCCTCCTCGTGGCCGACGTATCCGGGCGGCGCGCCCACCAGCCGGCTGACGGTGTGGCGCTCCTGGTACTCGCTCATGTCCAGCCGGACCATGCGGTCCTCGCTGCCGAACAGCGCCTCGGCGAGCGCCCGGGCCAGTTCGGTCTTGCCGACCCCGGTCGGGCCGAGGAACAGGAAGCTGCCAATCGGGCGGTCCGGGCTGGCCAGTCCCGCCCGGGACCGCAGCACCGCGTCGGCGACGACGGTCACCGCCTCCTCCTGGCCCACCACCCGCTCGTGCAGCCGGTCCTCCAGGCCCAGCAGCCGTTCCTTCTCCTCCTCGGTGAGGCTGCTGACCGGGATGCCGGTCTGCCGGGACACCACCTCGGCGATGGCCTCCGCGGTGACCTCCAGGTGCTGGCCCTCGTCCGCCTCGTCCTCGCCGCCGGCCTCGGCGATCCGCTTGTTCAGCTCGGCGATGCGGTCGCGCAGCTTCGTGGCCTGCTCGTACTCCTCGCTTGCGACGGCCTGGTCCTTGTCGCGGGTCAGCCGCTCGGTCTCCCGCTCAAGCGCCCGCACGTCGGTGCCCCTGGTCCGTGCCTGCAGCTTGACCCGGGCGCCCGCCTGGTCGATGAGGTCGATGGCCTTGTCGGGCAGCCGCCGGTCAGTGAGGTACCGGTCGGACAGCTCGACGGCGGCCACCAGTGCCTCGTCGGTGTACCGGACCTGGTGGTGCGCCTCGTAGCGGTCGCGCAGCCCGCGCAGGATCTCCAGGGTGTCGGGGACGGTCGGCTCCGGCACCAGGATCGGCTGGAACCGCCGGGCCAGCGCCGCGTCCTTCTCGATCCGCCGGTACTCCTCCAGCGTCGTGGCGCCCACGATGTGCAGCTCGCCGCGGGACAGGGCGGGCTTGAGGATGTTGCCCGCGTCCATCGAGCCGCCCTCGCCGCCCCCGCCGGCGCCGACCACGGTGTGCAGCTCGTCGATGAAGATGATCAGTTCGTCGGAGTGGGCGCGGATCTCCCCCACGATGGTGTTCAGCCGCTCCTCGAAGTCGCCGCGGTAGCGGGTGCCCGCGACCACGGAGCTCATGTCGAGGGCGACCACCCGGCGGCCGATGAGCACGTCGGGCACGTCGCCGTCGGCGATGTGCTGGGCCAGGCCCTCGACGACGGCGGTCTTGCCGACGCCCGCGTCGCCGATCAGCACCGGGTTGTTCTTGCCGCGCCGGGACAGCACCTCGATGGTCTGCTCGATCTCCTGGTCGCGGCCGATCACCGGGTCGATGCGGCCGTTGCGGGCCAGGTCGGTCAGGTCGCGGCCGTAGCCGTCGAGGGTCGGCGTGGTGCTCGCCCGCTCGCGCTCGGCCCCGGCCGGCGCGGCCGCGTCCGGCCCCTCGGCGGGCAGGCGCCCCGCCTCGAAGCGGGCCGCGTTCAGGATGTGCCCGGCGGCGGAGTCGGGGTTGGCCGCCAGGGCGGTGAGCACGTGCTCGGGTCCGATGTACCCGGCGCCGCCGGCCCGCGCGACCTCGTGGGCGTCCAGCAGGGCGCGCTTGACCGCCGGGGTGAGGGAGAGCGCGGTCGGCGGCTGCTGCCCGTTGCCCTGCTGGGGCCGTACGGGGCCGGAGCGCGCGTCGATCTGCGAGGCGAGGGAGTCCGGGTCCGCGCCGGCCCTGCTGAGCAGGCTGCGGGTCGGTTCGAGGGCGAGCGCCGCGCGCAGCAGGTGCTCGGTGTCCAGGTCCCGGCTGCCGTGGTCGCTGGCGTACTGGGCCGCGCCCTGGACCAGCTCCCGGGCCGGCTGGCTGAGCAGCCGCCCGATGTCGACCTGGCGCGGGCCCTGGCGCGGACCGCCGAAGAAGCGGGCGAAGAAGTCGCCGAAGGGGTCGTCCTCCGGGCCGGTGAAGCCATTGGTCATCGTTCCGTCCGTCCCTTCCCTTGCGCCGCTGCCCTGGCTGACGGCCGGCCCGCCGGGAGGGCCCGCGCGAGCCGCGCACGACGGTGCGGGTGCCCGTCCGGGCCAGGAATATGCGGATTCGTCCCGGCGGGACGCTGCCGTCCCCGTCCCGGCGGGTCGGGGCCGCCCTCGCTGCGGGACATCGTTCGCTCCCGTACGCGCCCGTAAGGCGCTCGCTCCGGACAGACGGGGCGCTCGCACAGGCGCCACGGCCACGTTGCCACCGGGGAGCGCGACCGGGCCGCCAACGGTGCGAGCGGCCCGGTCCCCCTGCGCATCCGATCCACTTCCTGCGGCCCGTCCGGCTCGTCACAGTGCGTGACGGGCCGGCGACGGTTTTCCGACCGGCGGGCCTCGCCCGCGCCGGGTGCCGTCAGCGCGTGGCGGGCACCCACGAGCCGTGCAGGCCGAGCGGGACGCGCGCGGGCAGGTGGATACGCGCCACGGGCTCGCCCGTGAAGTCCTGGGCGGACAGGATCACCAGGTCGGCCGCCCCGCGGTCGGGGTTGTGGACGTACGCCATGGCGTATCCGTCGTCCTCCGCGCCCGCCCCGCGGGAGCCGTCGCGCGGGACGAACACGGCCTCTCCGGCGGGCGAGTTCCGCGGGAAGCGGTGCACCTCGGTGGTCCCGCGCAGCAGGTCCTGCTTGAGCAGGGCGTTGCCGAACGCGGCGTCCGGCGGCACCCCGTCGACCGTCTCGTAGGCGCGCCACATGTCGGCGGCCGTGGCGGTGTAGGCGTAGCGGTGGCGGCGCGAGACCAGGTCCTCGCGCACCCGCGGGAACTCCTGGGGCCGGTCGTCGATCCGCCGGGTGCGCAGACGGCCGCGCTCCAGGTCGATCGTGCAGCGCTCCAGGAACGGCGTGCCGACGGACGACGGCCCGTCGGCGCCGCGGCCGGCCGCGAAGAACGGCGTGGGCATGCCCGCGTAGTCGACGATCACGTGGTGGCCGTCGTCGTAGGCGTTGAGGGTGTGCGAGTAGTACGTGCGCGGGTCGGCCTCGAACCAGCGCACGGGGCCGCCCGCCCGGGGCATCACGCCGATCCGCGCCGGGTGCCGGTCGTTCCAGGTGTACGGCACCAGGGCGCCGGCCTGGGCCGCGGCCGCGTCGAAGACCACGGGCGTGTCGAAGATGACCACGTAGCGCTCGGTGAGCGCGAAGTCGTGCATCATCGGGCTGTCCGCGACCGGGATCCGGGTGGTGCGGGCGACCTTGCCGGTCCGGTCGACGACCAGGTGCCGGACGTGGTCCCACGTCGGGTAGTAGGTGACCGCGTGCAGCTCGTCCGCGGCCGCGTCGTACTTGGTGTGCGCGGTGTAGGCGCCGCTCAGCGACCCGCCGAAGTCGTACGGGCCGAGGGTGTTGAGCTCCTCGTCCAGCTCGTACGGCATCGGCCCGCTCTCCTGAAGCGCCAGCACGCGGCCCTTGTAGCCGATGACATGGGTGTTGTTCGCGAAGTCGTTGTCCGGCACCTGCCACGGGTAGGGCTCGCCGAGCTTGGCGGCCACGCCCGCGGACCTGACCCAGCGGTTGCGGTACCACTCGGCGCGGCCGTCGCGCACCCGCACGCCGTGCACCATGCCCTCGCCGAGCATCCAGTGGTGCGCCCGCGGGTCCTCCAGGCCGAGGACGTTGGGGCCGGTGCGCAGGTAACGGCCGTTCAGTTCACGGGGGATACGGCCGGTCACCGGCAGGTCGAAGGCCGTCACCTCCTCGCCGACCGGCGCGAACGCGCCCGCCAGGAAGGGGTACCGGTCGGCGCCGCTCACCCTTCGCCCCGTTCCCCCGGACGCGGCGCCGGCCGTGCCCGCGCCCGGCCCCAGCACTCCGTGCAGGGTGGCCAGTCCGCCCGCCGCCGCCACCGCGCCGCTCCGCAGCATGTCCCGCCGCGTGAACCCGCCCATGGTCCCACTCCCCGTCCTGATCGCTTCGCCCCGCGCCCTCCGCGGTGCCTCCACGACCTTCCCGCGCGGCGACGGCCCAGGTCACTGCGGCCAGCACCCGTCCCGCGGGCCGGAAGCTTCCTTCCCGGCGGTGGGGAAAAGTGGAGGAGCGCGGGCACGAACGGTGCGTCCGCCCGGCCGGCAGCCGGGCGGACGCGGTGGCCGGAACGCCGGCCGGGCACGCTCGTTGACGAAGCGTCAGGCGGTCAGCCCGCGCAGGTCAGCTTGGGCTCCGCCCAGTCCCCGTGGTCGTAGGCGTTGCCGTCGCCGGCGTCGCCCACGACGAGGTCGAGGGTCTGCACGCCGGTGAGGTCCGCGCTGATCTGCTGGGCCGGGTCGTGGCCGCGGACCGTGCCCGTCGCGGCGAGGGTCTTGCCGTCGCCGAGCACGCTGAAGGTCATCGATCCGTTGCCGCCGGCGTCGTCGTCGTTGCCGACCGTGGCGGTGAACTTCGAGCAGTTGCCGCCGAGGTAGATCGTCACGTCGCTGACCGAGTTGGTGCCCAGGCCCTTCGGGTAGACGGTGCCGTTGATGGTCAGCGGGGTGCCGTCGCCGGCGTTGGTGCCGCCGACGGACTGGTCGCGCTCGACCGGGCCCCAGCCGTTGGTGGAGGTGACGAAGTCGAGGTCGCTGACGTCGTTGACGCCCGACGGCGGGGGCGGGTTGGTCACCTGCACCTGGGCGTCCTGCCGCAGCACCTGGGCCACGCCCTGCTGGGCGAAGGTGGCCGTCGCGGTGAGCACCGGCTTGGAGGCCGCGGCGGTCGGCGCGGTCAACTGCCAGACGGCCGTGGCGCTGTGGCCCGGCTGGACGGAGCCGAACACCTGGGCCATGGAGTCGTAGACGAACCCTGCGGGCGCGTCGAGCGTCATGTTGACGCCGTCCGCGGGCTTGCCCTGCTTCGGGACGGACAGGGTGGTGGTGACGGTGAGCTGCTTGCCGCGCTGGACGGTGGACGGCGACGGGGTCACCGTCAGGTCCGCCGCGGCGGCGGCGTGCCGGACCGGAGTGAAGGACAGGTTGTCGAACTGGTCGGTGTCGTAGGAGGTCAGGCCCAGCCCGCCCAGGCCGGCGGTGTAGCTGCCGTCGCTGACCGTGCCGAGCTTCCTGCCGTCGACGGACGCGGTGATCGAGGGGCCGTCGAAGGACAGCGCGAGGGTGTGCCAGGTGCCGGTGCCCAGCGGCGTGGTGGCGGACCGCATCAGCGCGGTGCGCTTGCCGTCGGCGTCGCTCTTGAGGATGCTCCACGCGCCGGTGTCGCTGATCTGGAAGAAGTAGCCCTGCTGGTGCGACTGGGGCCGGTTCTGGGTGCCGGCGCGGCCGATCAGCTCCAGCGTTCCCGGCGCGGCCAGTTCGGCGTCGGTCTGCAGCGTGTAGTCGCTCCAAGTGGTGTCGCCGGCGAGGGTGAACAGGTCGGAGTCGTCCTGCCATTCGATGGGCTTGACCGGCGCCATCTGCTGCAGGCACATCCCGCGGCGTCCCGCCGCGCACGGCTGCACCTCGAACGAGCCCTGCATGTCGGACAGGTACCGGGCCTCGGTGCCGGCGGCGTCGCCGTCGAACGAGTCGCGGTACGGGAGCGCGAGGGGGTGCGCGGCCGGCGGGGTGGCGGTGCCCTTGCCCTGGCCGGTGGTCGTGGTGACGGTGTAGACGTGGCCGGGCTGCATGGTCAGGGAGTAACTGCCGTCCGCCGCCGGCGTGATGTCCTGGCCGCGGACGAACGACGTGGCGGGGTCGGGGGTGTTGACGTCGGTCGACCAGACGTGGACGGTCCCGGTGGACAGCCCGCCCTTGACCTGGACGTCGACGGTCTGCGGGGCGGTGGCGGTGGTGGTCTCCAGCACCGTCGAGTAGTCCGATCCGTTGGGCGACTTGAGCGTCACATAGCTGCCGTTGGACTCGCTGCCGCCGAGGTAGCCGGAGGCGGAGTCGACGAACGTCCAGCCCGGCTGGGCGAACTGGGTGACCTGGGCGGTGGCCCAGGTGCTGGCGCCGATCGTGTAGTTGCCGGACCAGGGCGAGTTCGCGGTGGCCAGGCCCACGGTGCCGTACGGCAGGTTGGGGTAGATGGCGGCGATCAGCGGCCAGTTGAAGTAGCTGGTCATGCTGGCGTCGAGATAGCCGCGGGTGATGGCACGGATGAGGGCGGGCGCGCCGGTGTTCATGTCCTGCGAGCCGTTCTCGCTGTCCCACAGCGGTTTGCCGCTGTTCTTCGCGGTGGTGGTGCTGGAACAGGTGTGGGCGTTACCGCCGTCGCCGCCCTCGCACGAGTAGTGGGTGCCGATGATCGACACGGCGTCGTTGAACGCCGGGTCCTTGGCCATGTCGTCCGCGACGCCCCATCCGCTGTCGTCGGCGACGAGCTGGACGTCGCGGTAGCCGTGGGCGTCGAGGGCCGCGCGCAGCTGCACGAACCAGCCGGCGTCGTGGCCGCGTTCGTTCCAGCCGCCGAGGTAGCTGACGGTGAGGCCGTGCTGCTTGGCGCAGCCGAGCCAGGAGATCAGGTAGTCGATGGTGTCGGTGGACCAGAACCCGCCGTTGATCCAGCCCGGGGCGGCCCAGGCCAGCCCGTAGAACTTGATGCCGGGGTTGCGCGCCTTGGCCTGCTCGGCGAGCCAGAACTCGTACCCGGCGTCGCAGTTCACCGTTCCGCGCGCGTGCTCGATCGACGGCTCGGAGCCGTCGGTCGAGTTGGCGTCCCCGCCGATCTCCAGCTTCAGCAGCTGCAGGTTCGCGCCGTACCCGGGCTTGAACAGGTAGTCCAGGATCTGGGCCTGCTGGGCCGCCGGATAGTCGCGCAGCAGCCGGGAGTTGCCGCCCCCGCCGCTGATCGCCCCGATCCCGTCGAAGGTCCGGCCGCCCTGGGATCCGTCGACGACCACCGAGGTGTCGGGCGCGGCGTGGGCGGGCGCGCTGCCCACGGCCAGCAGGGCCGCGAGGAGCGCGAGGATCCACAGCGGGGCGAGTCTGCGGACCGCGAGGATTGTTGTGGGCATGCGTGGGCCACCCTTCGCCGGTCGGGAGAGACGGGCGTCATAGTGACCTCGTGTTGGATTCCGGGTCAATGCCCGTACAAGACCAACATGATTGAACAGAATTGAAAACCGACATCCCTGCCCCACTCCGCCGGAATCGCCGTCTCGACCGCTGAAAATGCGCCATCGGGCATCCTGTGCAAAGCCTTGACATCGTTGTCCTCAGCGACTGTCATGTGACCCGTTTCGTTTGGGTGCGTGCGAAGTTGTTGATCCGTGGCCGTGACACCGAGGGGACTCCGATGGGACGACGATGGCAACGGGCGCGGCGGGCGGTCGCCGGCGCCGCGGTGGCGGCGCTGGCGGGCGGTGGGCTGGCCGTCGCGGCGGCGGCCCCGTCCGCGGCCCAGCAGGACACGGCGGACAGCTGGTCGGTCGCGGGGCCTGCCGGCTCCCAACTGACCGCGGAACTCGGCCTCGACGCCGGCGGCGACCTGCGGCTCGCGATCGACCGCGGCGGCTCACCGGTGCTGCTGCCGGGCCGGCTGGGCATCCGCACCGACCAGCACGACCTGACGACCGGTCTGCACTTCACCGGGCGCAAGGACCGCACCGTCCACGAGAACTACCGGATGACCACCGGCAAGCAGCTCCAGCGCTCGGCCACCATGCGTGAGGCCACGCTCTCCTTCACCGGGGCGGACGGCGCCCGACTCGGCGTGGTCGTGCGGGTGTCCGCCGACGGCGTCGCCTACCGGTACCAGCTGGACGGCCCCGGCCAGGTGACGGTCGAGCAGGAGGCGTCGACGTTCGAGGTGCCCACCGACGCCAAGGCGTGGGTGCAGCCGTACCAGACCAGTTACGAGACCGAGCGGACCGAGACCACCGCGGGCGGGGCGAATTCGGCGCAACCGGCCACCTGCACCGGCGACACCTGCTCGTTCGGCTACCCGACGCTGTTCGACGTCGGCGGCACGTACGTGCTGCTGACCGAGGCCGACGTGGACGGCCGGTACTCCGGCAGCCACCTCGACCACCAGGCCGGCAGCTCGTCCTACCACGTGGCCCTGGCCGACGGCGCCGCGGTGACCGCGCCCGGGCCGCTCGCGACGCCGTGGCGGACCGCGATCGTCGGCTCCCTCGACACGCTCGTCGGTTCCACCCTGGTGGACGACCTGGCGCCGCCGTCCAAGGTCAAGGACACGTCGTGGATCAGGCCGGGCGTCGACGACTGGTCGTGGCTGAGCGACGGCAACAGCCCCGGGAACTACGCCCGGCAGCGGGACTTCGTCGACTACGCGGCGGCGCACGGGCTGGAGTACACCCTCGTCGACGCCGGCTGGCAGGCGAGCTGGGTGCCGGAACTCGTCCGCTACGCGCGGGCCCGCGGCGTGGACGTGCTGCTGTGGTTCGACTGGAACGACCTCAGGACCCAGGCGCAGCGCGACGCCTGGCTGCCGAAGGTCAAGGCGTGGGGTGTGGCCGGCGTCAAGGTCGACTACATGTACTCCGACGCGCAGTCGACGTTCCAGTGGTACGACGCGATCCTGCACGACACCGCCAGGCTCAAGCTCATGATCGACTTCCACGGCGCGACCATCCCGCGCGGCCTGCAGCGCACCTGGCCGCAGGTGATGAGCGTGGAGGGGGTGCGCGGTGAGGAGAACGGGCAGAACGCGACGCGTGACATCTTCCTCGCCTTCACCCGCAACATCGTCGGGTCGATGGACTACACCCCGACCTGGTTCTCCCGGCCCAACCGGCAGGACACGGTGGCGCGGGAACTGGCGTTGCCCGTCGTCTTCGAGTCCGGCTGGACGAGCCTGGGCGACAACCCCGAGGGCTTCGCCACCCAGCCGCTCGCCGAGGACTACCTGGAGCAACTGCCCACCACCTGGGACGAGACGCACCTGGTGTCCGGCGGGCCCGGCCAGCAGCCGGCCGGCGACCGGCAGGTCGTCATGGCCCGGCGCAGCGGTGACCGGTGGTTCGTCGGCGGGATCCTGGCCGGTTCCGGCGACACCATGAACGCGCCGCTGGGCTTCCTGGGCAAGGGGCCGTGGCTGCTGGAGACCGTCGAGGACGGCGACGGCGGGCAGTTGCGGCGCAGTGTCCGCACGGTGACCTCCGCGGACACCCTGTCCGTGGCCGCGGCGGCCAACGGCGGCTTCGCCGCCCTCGCCTGCCCGGCCGTCAAGGGCCGCACCGACTGCGACGAGAAGGTCGTCACCGCCCCCGCCACCACCCTCACGCTGTCCCCGGCGTCCACCACCGCGGGCCCCGGCACGACCGTGCCGGTCGACGCCTCCTTCGAACTGCCGCAGGGCGACACCCTGCGCCAGGTGCGGATGACGGTGGACCGCGACCGGCTCCCCGCGGGCTGGACGGTGAACGGCCCGGAGGTGTCCGGCGGTTCGCTGCCCGCCGGGCAGGTGCTGAGCGGCCACTGGACGGTGACGGTCGGCAAGGACCAGCCGGGCGGCACGGTGGAGGTGCCCGTGTGGGCGGAGTACGCCAACCCCGCCGGGAACGGCGCCCCTCCGGTCCACGTCGAGCAGGTCGTCCGCGTGTCGATCCCGCTGCACGGCACGGTCTACGCCAGCGACCAGCCGTTCCTCACCGAGACCAACGGCTGGGGCCCGGTCGAGCGCGACCAGTCCAACGGCGAGACCGGCGCGCAGGACGGCAAGCCGCTGACCATCGACGGCACGGTCTACGCCAAGGGCCTCGGGATGAACGCCGACGCCCGGGTGGACATCGACATCCAGGGCCGCTGCACGCGGTTCGACGCGCACGTCGGCGTCGACGACGAGGTCGGCGGGCAGGGCAGCGTCACGTTCACCGTGATCGGTGACGGGCGCCAGCTGGCCGCCACCGGCGTGGTGCGCGGCGGCCAGCCGGCGGTCGAGGTGACCGCCGACGTGACCGGCGTCCACACGCTGGGCCTGGTGGTCGGCGACGGCGGCGACGGCAAGAACTTCGACCACGCGGACTGGGGGCTGGCGCAGCTCACCTGCGCCGACTGACACCACGCGCACACGGCGGCCGGGCTCCTCGACAAGGGGCCCGGCCGCCGCCGCGCGCGAGGGATGCGGGCGGCCGCAGGCGGGTTCGGACGGTCGCCACCCGAACTGGCGTGCGTCATGGGGCGGTTCGGGGGCAGCCGACCGGTGAGGGCGCGACAGCGCGTCCGACCGGAGCGCCGGCCCCGTGCCGGCCACCTCAAGGAGGAATCGCCATGCTGGCAGCCGTGGGCGCCGTCATCCTCGCCATCGCCTATCTCCTCAACGTCACGAGCACGCACACCGACGCGGCGTTCACGCCGTTCAGCCTGCTGGTCGCGGGAGCGTTCTTCGTGGCCCTGCACCTGGCCGGGTTCGGCTGGTCCGCGCCCTCGTCCAGCAGACGGCGCTGGCGCCGCTGAGGTCCTGCCGGGCCGCCGGCCCGCGCCGGCGACCTGTCGCCGGGCCCGGGGAACGGCGGCTCTACGGCCCGGCATTGCGCCGGCCCTGGCACGGACGCTCCGTCCCTCAGCCGGCGCGGCGCTGCTCCTCCCCCGCCTCCCGCCGGATCCCGGAGGCCCCCTGCTCACGCGGGTGTGCGGCCGATCCGGTGAAGACGTCGGCCAGAGCGATGGCCAGAGCGAGCACGGCGAGTCCCGTCGCGGTGATCAGCCCGGCCTGAAGCCCGCCGGACCAGTCGCCGTGGCGGCCGCCCGCCCGGGTGAAGAAGACCGAGCCGACGGCGGCGATCCCGGCCGCGGACCCGATCCGCTGGGCCGTCTGCAGCACCCCGCCCGCGCTGCCCGCCCGGGCGACGGGCACCTCGCTGAGGGTGATGGTCTGGTTGGGCGCGATCACCAGGCCGCTGCCCAGGCCGGCGAACAGCAGCGGGCCCGCGGTGACCAGGCCGATCGAGCGGGTGCTGTCCAGGTGCACGGCCAGCGTGGCGCCGAGCAGGCCGACCACCACCATCACCAGGCCCGCGGCCACCAGTGGCCGCCCGATCCGGGTGACCACCCGTCCGCCGACCGCGGCCGCGACGCCGGAGCCCACCGCGAACGGCATGATCGACAGTCCGGCTTCCAGCGCGGAGTAGTGCAGGCCGTTCTGCAGGTAGAGGGTGAGCACGAAGAAGATCGAGGTGAAGCCCGCGAAGTACAGCAGGGACAGGAGCGTGCCCAGCCCGTAGGACCGCTGCCGGAACAGTCCCAGGTCGACCAGCGGATCGCGCCGGCGTCCGTAGCGCCGCTCCCAGGCGGTGAAGCCGGCGAGCAGCCCCAGGGCCGGTACCAGCAGCAGCCACTTGAGCGGGCCCCGCCACTGCTGCTCCTGCACGAACGGCAGCAGGAACAGCACCGTTCCGGCACCGAGCAGCAGCACGCCGAACGGGTCCAGGTCGGTCCGCCCGGCCGGGCTCCGCTCCCGTGGCGGGCCGGGCAGCAGCCGGTACGCCAGGGGCAGTGCCACCGCGCCGATCGGCAGGTTCACGTAGAAGACCCAGCGCCAGCCCTCGTGCGTCCCGAACGCCTGGATCAGCAGGCCGCCCAGCAGCGGCCCGACCGCGGTGGAGACCCCGATGGTGGCGCCCAGCAGCCCGAACGCCCGGCCCCGCTCGGCGCCGCGGAACATCTGCTGGATGAAGCCCGACACCTGGGGCACCAGGACGCCGCCCGCGACGCCCTGCAGAAGCCGCGCCCCGACCAGCCATGTCTCGTTCTGGGCCGCTCCGGCGAGCGCGCTGGCGGTGGTGAACAGCAGCAGCCCGGCCATGAACACCGAGCGCCGGCCGCGGACGTCCCCCAGCCGCCCGGCGGGCACCAGGACCAGACCGAACGCGAGGGCGTACCCGGACAGCACCCATTGCAGGCCGCTCTGGGACGCGCCGATCCCGGTGCGGATGGACGGCAGCGCCACGTTGACGATGCTCACGTCCAGGAGCGTCATGAACCCCGCGGTGAGGCAGACCGCCAGCGCCCGCCAGCGACGCGCCTCGGCCTGCGGTCCCGGCGGTCCGTGCCGTTCCCGCCCGGTGGGCGAGGGGCTGCGCGTCGAGGCCACGCATGCCTCCTTCCGTCGGCCGCGGCCCGGAGGAGGTGCCCGGCCGGTGCCGGTCGGCGCCCGATCAGCGCACCGCTTAGGGCCGGGGCCGGGATCCCGCCGCGGCCACGCCTGCGATCCCTGCCCAGGCCGGGGCCGGGCATGCCCGCCGTGACGGTGGTGCGCCGGACCCGCCGGCGTACCGGTCGTGCGCCGGACCCACCCGCCGTACCGCTCGTGCGCCGGACCCGCCCGCCGTCCAGAGCTCGGGCCGTGGCCCCCGCGTTTCGCCGCGGACGCGCCGGGCAGCCGACGAGGAGGACCGCAAGCCGCCGGCGGCTCGTGTGCGTCCTGCGCGACGGGTCGCCCCCTGGCGGCACGACCCGTTCGAGAGGCATGACCATGGCAGCGAACGACCTGAAGGGCCGCAGCGTCCTGGCGATCGTCAGCACCTACGGCGTGGAGCAGGACGAACTCCTCGTTCCCGTCGGCCACCTGCGGGACAACGGCGCCACCGTCGACGTGGCGGCCACCGCCGACGAGCCGGTGCGGACGCTGGTCGGCGACAAGGATCCGGGCAAGACGGTGCAGCCGGACACGACCTTGGACGAGGTGGAGCCGTCCGGCTACGACCTGCTGCTCATCCCCGGCGGCACGCTGAATGCCGACACCCTGCGGCAGGACGGCCGGGCGGTGGCGGCCGTCGAGTCCTTCGCGTTGACCGAGCGTCCGGTCGCGGCGATCTGCCACGGCCCGTGGACCGTGGTCGAGGCGGGGGCCGCGCGGGGCAAGATGCTCACGTCCTACCCCTCGCTCCGCACCGACATCCGCAACGCGGGCGGCGACTGGGTGGACCAGCCGGTCGTCTCCGACAGCACCGGGGGCTGGACGCTGATCACCTCGCGCCGGCCGGCCGATCTGGACGCCTTCCTGCGCGAGACGGAGAAGGCACTGGTCACCGCGCCGTGAGGGAGCGCCGCGGCCGGGGCGGCGCCCCGCGCCGGGTGCTCCGGGTCCGCGCGGGCCGGGCGTCAGGGCCCGCCGTCAGCCGAACAGCGCCCCGGAACGGGTGAGTTCGAGGACGCGGACGACGGCGGGCGACATCCGCACGACCGCGAGCGGAACCCCGAGTCCCCGGGCCTGCGCGCGCAGGCGCAGCAGGACGTTCATCCCCGAGCAGTCGAAGAACGCCACCCCCGACAGGTCGAGGTCCAGGCCGCCGGGGGCGGAGGAGAGGGTGTCCTGCAGGACGTGCTGGAGCATCCCGGCGCAGCCGAGGTCGACCTCCCCGATCACGGTG
>WRCZ01000020.1 GCA_009783685.1 Actinomycetes bacterium | reverse complement strand
CCCTTCGGGGCTCGGGCTGCCCTGCCCGGTGTCGTTGCCGTCGCGCGGCCGGTGGGTGGCTGGGCGCGCAGTTCCCCGCGCCCCTTCGGGGCACGTCCTTGCCCGGCGGGGGAGCGTTGCCGTCACACGGTCGGTGGGTGGCTGGGTGCGCAGTTCTCCGCGCCCCTGTGGGGCGGTTCGGGGCTGCGTGGCCGTCGTGCGGCGGCGGGGGCGCCCCGTCAGGGGCGCGGGGAACTGCGCGAGCAACCGGTCACCGGCCGGTGGTCCGGGACGGACCGATCTGCCCCTTCGGGGCGGTGGCGACCTGCGGCCCGCAGTTGGGCTGGTCGCGCAGTTCCCCGCGCCCCTGCGGGGCACGTCCTGCCCCACGGGGGCGCGTTGCCGTCGCACGGCCCGCGCGGGCTGGTCGCGCAGTTCCTCGCGCCCCTGCGGGGCACGTCCTGCCCCGCGAGGGGTCGTGGTCGTCGGACGGCCGGTGGGTGGCGGGGTACGCCCGGGGTGGCTGGGCGACGTCGCCGGCGGGCGACCCCGCCCGGGTGGGGTCAACCCGGGCGGGCGATCACGTGTGGCGAACCCTTGTCGCCACAAATAGCTTCGAGGCGGCAGGCGCACGCACACCGCGCCATGCCCTCTGACATCCACCGACCCCCGCCCGAGGTGGCGTCACGGGGTCATCCTCGAAAGCGGGTTGCGCACATGAGCATGCGTTTCGGGATCCGGCGGCCGGGCCGCCTGGCGGGAGCAGGAGTGCTGGCCGCCGCGGCCGCCGGCACCGCCCTGGTCGCGGCACCCTCCGCCGGCGCCGCGACGGTCCACGTCGTCGCCCCCGGCCAGTCGATCCAGCGGGCGGTCGACGCCTCGCGTCCGGGCGACATCGTCCAGATCCTGCCGGGCACCTACCAGGAGAACGTCCTGGTCACCGTCCCGCGCCTGACGATCCGCGGCTCCGGCGTGCGGAACGTGACCCTCGAACCGGCGCCGAAGGTCACGGCGCAGGCCTCCCCGAAGACCGGCACGGCGACCGCGGCGACGACCGACGCGACGACGGCCACGAGCTGCTTCACCGCCGGCACCGGCATCTGCGTGGCCGGCACCGCGGGCCACCGGGTGCAGGGCGTCCACATCACGGGCCTGACCGTCACCGGCTTCGCCACCTACGGCATCGCCGCGACCGAGACCGACGGCCTGAGGGTGACCGGGGTGTCCTCCCACGACAACGGCATGTACGGCATCGGCGCGCAGAAGTCGGTGCGGTCCCTGTTCGCCGGCAACAGGGCGGCGAACAACGCCGAGGCCGGCATCTTCCTGGCCAACACCACCCAGGAGGAGGGCGGTGCCCTCGACCAGCAGGGTGCCCAGGTCGTCGGCAACGAGCTGACGGGGAACAAGATGGGCGTCGTGCTGCGCCGGGTGCGCGACATGAACGTCGAGGACAACGCGGCGACCGGGAACTGCGCCGGCATGTTCGTCATCGGCGACGAGAACACCCCGCGCGGCGGCGACCTGACCGTGCGCCAGAACGTCGTCTCCGCGAACACCAAGTACTGCGCGGCCAACACCCGGCTGCCGTTCGTGCAGGGCGCGGGCATCGTGCTCACCGGCGTGGAGAACACCGTCGTGGAGCGCAACACCGTCACCGGGAACTCCGGCACCTCGGTGATGTCCGGCGGCGTCGTCCTCTTCCACAGCTTCGTCAACGTGCCCAACACCGGGAACACCATCCGGGACAACACGCTGTCCGGGAACGCCCCCGCCGACCTCGCCGACCGCGACACCGCCGGCAAGGACAACACCTTCACCGGCAACTCCTGCAGCACCTCGCAGCCCGCCGGCCGCTGCTGACGGCCCACCGACTCCCGATCCCGACCCCGATCCCAGGAGAAAGGCGCCGCCATGACCACCGCGCCACCCACCCCGACCGCCGCCCGGACCTCCGCCGGCGCCGCTCCCGCGGCCCGGCCGCAGGCCGCCGGCGCCACCGACCCGAACGCCTCGATGCGGCTGCGCGAGATCGTCTTCGGCGCCGCGCCCGCGGCCGCCGTGCGCACCGCGGCCGGCCTGCAACTGGCCGACGCCCTCGGCGACAGCCCGGCGACCGCGGAGGAGCTGGCCGCCGCGACCGGCACCCAGCCGCGCGCCCTGCGCCGGCTGCTGCGGGCGCTGGCCAGCCACGGCGTGTTCGCGGAGACCGAGGACGGCACGTTCGTCCACACCGACATGTCCCGGCTGCTGCGCGACGACAGCGCCGGCAGCCTGCGCCACATCGCCCTGTGGTGCACCGAGCCGTGGACCTGGCAGGCGTGGCCGCGGCTGGCCGACGCGGTGCGCACCGGGGAGGGTGTCTTCCCCGACCTGTTCGGCAAGAGCTTCTTCGAGTACCTGCACAGCGAGGGCGGCGAGTCGGCCCGGGTGTTCGACCGGGCGATGTCCGCCTCCAGCCGGCAGGCCGCGGCCGACATGGCCGACTACGTCGACCTGACCGGCGTCCGCAGTGTCGCGGACATCGGCGGCGGCCAGGGCCTGGTGCTGGCCGCGCTGCTGGAGGCGAACCCGGGGGTGGCCGGCACGCTGCTCGACCTGCCCTCGGTGGTGGCCGGCGCCGACCCGCGGCTGCGGGACGGCGGCGCCCTCGCCGACCGGGTCACGCTGGTGCCGGGCGACTGCCGGGACGCCATCCCGGTGCGCGCCGACCTCTACATCATCAAGAACATCCTGGAGTGGGACGACGCCAGCACCCGCGCGACGCTGGCGAACGTGGTGGCCGCGGCCGAGCCGGGCGCCCGGGTGCTGGTCATCGAGAACCTCGTCGACGACAGCCCGTCCATGCGGTTCACCACCGCGATGGACCTGCTGCTGCTCCTCAACGTCGGCGGCGCCAAGCACACGCAGGCGAGCCTGACCGGGCTGATGACCGAGGCCGGCCTGACCGTCGGCGAGGTCCTGCCGGTCAACGCCTACCTGCACGCCTTCGAGTCCGTGGTCGCCAAGTAGCGCACCGCGCACGCCAGTCCGCCCGTACCCCGGTGAAGGGTACGGGCGGACTTCCGTGCGCGGCGCGGCGTCAGGCGCCGGACCGCTCCCAGCGGTAGAACTCGCGGGCCATCGCGTCCTTCGGCTCGCGCCAGGTCGCCGGGTCGTACGCCTGGACGTAGGACTCCAGTGCCCGGCTGATCTCCCGGAACTCCGGGTGGCCCTTCATCCGCGCGACCTCGGGCCCGGGCGGGCGCTCGGCCTCGATCAGATGCAGGTACACGTCGCCGAACTGGAACAGGCTGCGGCCGGTGACGCCGATCAGGCCGGGCAGTTCACCGCGGTCGGACTCGGCGAAGGTGCGCGCGATGTCCTCGGCGGCTTCCGGCTTCATCCGCGCGACGATGAGCGAGCGGTGCATCGGTCACGCCCTCTCGCCGGCGGCCGGCGCCAGCCCGGCCGCCTGCTGCTCGACCTGCTCGCGGATCCGCTCCATCTGGATCACCGAGTTGCGGTTGATGTGGTCGGTCATCGCGGCGTCGTCGACCGGCGCGGTCGGCTTCATCGCGAAGTCCTGCACCCAGCGCATCTCGGTGCCGCCGGGCACCTGCCCGTACTCCCAGCGGATGTTCATGAACTCGAACGGGCCGGTCTCCACCCGGTGGGCCTCGACCGTCCAGGTGGACCGGTCGGCGCGCCGCTCGGAGACCCAGCTCCAGACGGTGCCGTTCTCGTCGGGGTGCATGGTGAGGCGGAAGGTGACGGTGTCGCCCTTGCGCTCCATCACCTCGACCGCGGCGTACTCGCTGAACAGCGTCGGCCAGCGCTCCAGGTCGTTGGTGATGTCCCAGGTCACGTCCAGGGGCGCGGCGATGACGATGCGGTTGTCGGTGTGTCCTGCCATGTCAGACTCCTGCTGCCGAGAGCTGGTTGTTGACGTTCTCCAGGAAGGCGTGCGGGCTCTTGCAGCCCTCCGCCTCGTTGCCGATGGACCGGCCGTGGCGCTTCTCCAGCTCGGCGACGATGCCGAGCAGTCCCAGGGAGTCGAGGTCGAAGTCGGCGAAGGTCGCCTCGGGGCGGCGCTCCATCTCCCGCGGGTCGACGGACAGGCCGGCGCGGGCCTTCATCAGCTCGGCGAGCTCGTCGAAAGTGACGGGTCCGTTCACGGTGCTTCTCCTTCGGTCGGGACCGCCGGGGGGATCTCCGGTGGTCACGGGTCACGGGCGCCCGCCCATGAGCGGGGGCGGGCGTCCGTGCAGGTCAGCGCTCGTCGCCGTGGGCGCTTCGCAGGACCAGGGCCGAGTTGCAGCCCATCAGCCCGCGGCTGAGGACGAGCGCGGTGCGCAAGGAGGCGGTACGAGCCTCCCCGGTGACGACGTCGAGGTCGTGCCGCACCCCCGTGACGTTCGGGGTGGGCGGCACGACGCCGTGTTCCAGGGCCAGCACGGCTGTTGCGACGTCGAGCGCCGAGGAGGCGGAATAGGCGCGGCCGAAGCCGGTTTTCGGGGCGGTGACGGGAACCGTCGCCGCCCGCGGGCCGAGCGCGTCGGCGATCGCCAGCGCTTCGGCCTGGTCGGCCTCCGGGACGCCCAGGGCGTCGGCGAAGACCACGTCCACCTCTCGCGCGGAGCACTGGGCTTCGTCCAGTGCGTCCCGGACGGCCCGGGCCAGTCCCTGCCGGGAGTGGCTCCAGCCGTCCGTGCCGGTGAAGTTCGAGGCGTGCCCGGCGACGGTCGCCAGCGGCCGGGCCCCGCGGGCCTGCGCCGCTTCGGGGTCCTCCAGCACGAACATCGCACCGCCCTCCGCGGGCGCGAACCCGCAGGCGTCGGTGGTGAACGGCAGGTAGGCACGCTGCGGGTCGTCGGACAGGCTCAGTTCGGGGTAGCCCAGCTGGCACACCACCGAGTAGGGGGCGAGCGGCGCCTCGGTGGCGCCGACCACCACGGCGTCGGTGCCGCGGCGGATGGTGCGGGCGGCGTGGGCGAGCGCGTCCAGGCCGCCGGCCTCGTCGTTGGCGAGCACCCCGCAGGGGCCGCGGAACCCGCCACGGATCGATATCTGCCCGGTGCTGGCGGCGTAGAACCAGGCGATGGACTGGTAGGGGCCGACGAACGACGGTCCCTTGTCCCACAGTTGCTGCAGCTCGCCCTGGCCGAACTCGCCGCCGCCGGAGCCGGCCGCGGTCACCACGCCGATGGCGAAGGGCCGTTCCGGGTCGACCGTCAACCGGGCGTCCTGCACGGCCATTTCGGCCGCCGCCATGGCGAAGTGGGTGAAGCGGTCGGTCTGCACCAGGAACCGGCCGTCGATCAGCGCCGACGGGTCGAACCCGTCGATCTCGCCGGCCACCTTCAGCGGCAGGTGCGTGCAGCCGTCCCGGGTCACCGGGCGGAGCACCGAGTCGCCGCGCTGGACCGCCTTCCAGAAGCGCTCAGCGCCCTGGCCGTTGGGGGCGACCACGCCGAGGCCGGTGATCACCGGCGGGCGGGTCCGGTTGCGGGCGGACCGGGACGGGGTGGATATCGGCTGGCTCATGACGTGCTCCTCTCCGCGTGCGCCAGCACCACCGCGGACTGGAAGCCGCCGAAGCCGCTGCCGACCGACAGCACCGACCGCAGCGGTGCCTGGCGTGCCGTGCGCGGCACGTAGTCCAGGTCGCAGTCCGGGTCGGGCGTCTCGTAGTTGGCGGTCGGCGGCACCACGTCGTTCTTCAACGCCAGGGTGCAGGCGGCGAGTTCGATGGCGCCGATGGCGCCGAGCGAGTGCCCGACCATCGACTTGATGGAACTCATCGGGATGGTCCTGGCGTGCTCGCCGAGCGAGCGCTTGACAGCCGCGGTCTCGTGCCGGTCGTTCTGCTTGGTGCCCGAGCCGTGCGCGTTGACGTAGTCCACGACGGTGCGGTCGAGCCGGGCCTCGGCCAGCGCGTGGTCGATGGCCTCGGACATCTCCCGGCCCTCGGCCGTCAGCCCGGTCATGTGGTACGCGTTGCCGAAGGTGGCGAAGCCGCGCATCTCGCAGTGGATGACGGCGCCCCTGGCCCTCGCGTGCTCCCACTCCTCCAGCAGCAGCACCGCCGCGCCCTCGCCGAGCACGAACCCGTCGCGGTCGGCGTCGAACGGCCGGGAGGCGTGCTCCGGGTCGTCGTTGCGGGTGGAGGTCGCCTTGATGGCGTCGAAGCAGGCGACGGTGATGGGCGAGATGGGGGAGTCCGCGGCGCCGGCCACGATGACGTCCGCCCGGCCCTCCTGCACCAGGTGGAAGGCGTGCCCGACGGCGTCCAGGCCCGAGGTGCAGCCCGTCGACACCGTCTGCACCGGCCCGCAGGCACCGAGGTCCTCGGCCACCTCGGAGGCCAGTGCGCTCGGCTGGAACGCCCGGTGCAGATGCGCTCCGGCCGGGCCGTGCGCCACGTCCCAGCGGCTGCCGTGGTCGCTGACCGCGACGTAGTCGTGCTCCAGCCGCGTGGTGCCGCCGACCGCGGATCCCAGGGAGGTGCCGATCCGCCACGGGTCCTCGGCGGCCAGGTCCAGCCCGCTGTCGCGCACCGCCTCGCGGGCCGCGGTCAGCGCGAACTGGACGTATCGGTCGGTTCGTTCGGCCAGTTCCGGGGATATCCCGGCGGCCGCGGGGTCGAAGTCGCACTCGGCGGCTATTCGGGAGCGGAACCCCTGCGGGTCGAAGAGGGTGATCCCCCTGGTCGCGGTGCGTCCCGCGGTCAGCAGGTCCCAGAAGGCCGGCACGCCTATGCCGCCCGGCGCCACCACCCCGAGGCCCGTGACCGCCACCCGGCGGTTCACGCGTGCGCCCCGGCCGGGTCGGGGGGTGCCGCGTGGACGGCGGCCGCCTCCTGCGTCTCCTCGGTGTCGACGTGGCCGAGTTCCGGCCGCGGCGCCAGCGGGCCGAGATGGAAGACCATCCGCGCCTCGGTGGAGCCGACGTTGCGGAACCGGTGCCGCTGGTCGACCGGGATCATCAGGCCCTGGTCGGGGCTCAGCCGGTGGGTGGTCCCGTCCAGGTCGACCTCCAGGTCGCCGCTGACGACGTAGACGAACTCCTCGGAGTACGGGTGGTAGTGCTCCCCGATCCGCTCACCCGGCTTGATGATCGCCAGACCCATGAAGCCGCTGGTGGCGCCCACCGAGGTGGGGGTGAGGACAGCCCGCAGATCTCCGCCGCGGCGGGTGTTGGGACTGGTGTCGTCGAGGTGGACGATGCGTGCGTTCCGGTCGGTCATGACCGCTCCTCAGGTGATGGGTGGGGGATGGTGCGGGGTCAGGCGTCGTGGGACGTCCGGTCGGTGACCAGGTCCATCCGCTGCCCGCCGCGAGCCAGCCCGTACGGGTCGCCGGCCTGCGCGGAGCCGCGCACGTCCAGCACGCGCACCAGCACGTCACCGCGCTGGAACACGGTCGCCGCGGCCAGCACGTGACCGGGGTCGGTGCAGTCCGCCGCGTCGAGGCCGGCCAGCCGGCGCGCCTCGGCCGGCCCCTGCGCCGGGTCGATCGGGTGCAGGTACGCCACCCGGCTGACGTCGCCGGGCTGCGGGTCGGCCGTGGCGTGCTCGACCGCGGGCAGCGCGGCGCGGGCGAAGAAGGTGCGGGCCGAGGTGGCGTCCGTCAGGTCCCGGTCCTCCTCCAGGTACGGGTTGATCGCCTCCTCCACGGCCCGCACCTCGGGCTGCTGGGCCACGTGCCGCAGCGCGTTGCCCAGGTCGCCGGTGACCTCCACCGCGCGCACCACGCGGTTGCCGTGCATGTACAGCGAGGTGCGCAGCAGCCGGGTGGTGTCGTCGACCCGCGCCTGCGGGGACTCGTAGTCCGCCAGCAGCCGGGCGACCTTCTCCTCGCTGCCGGGCGTGACGGTGAAGGTGATCGCGTGCCGGACCACCCCGCCGGTGCACAGCGGCGGCGCGGGCAGCGGGTCCACGCCGGCCGCCGGCCGCGCGGCCGCCGGCGCGGCGGCGGGCCGTCCGGTCTTGCGGGGCTCGCCGAGCGCCGGGTCCGGCGTCTCCCGCTCGATGACGAAGCGCAGCGAGGTGGTGTCGCGCACGCAGCCGTGCAGCGGCTCGACCATCTTGCGGTGCGCGGCGCTCTCCACCCACTCCAGGAAGGGCTCGCTGCTCTGCCACTCGGAAGTGATCAGCCACTGGGAGGAGTTGCCGAGCGACTGGCACAGCTGGTCGCTGATGTGGCCCGGCACCGCCGCCACCTGGTGGCGGATCTGCTCGTACGCCTGCAGGAACTGCTGCTGCTTGCCGTCGAGCACGTCCAGGAGCAGCACCACGCGCAACCGTGTGGCGGTCTCGGCCTCGGCGGGGGAGGGCGCGGTGCGCCGGTCATCCAGGGTGGTCACGGAAGGTCCTCTCGGAGTGTGCGGGCGGCCCGGCCCGTGCCGGTGCGGGCGGCCGCCGGACGACGGCGGCGGGCGGGCGAGCCGACC
Organism: Actinomycetes bacterium; assembly: GCA_009783685.1. GTDB lineage: Bacteria > Actinomycetota > Actinomycetes > Streptomycetales > Streptomycetaceae > Actinacidiphila. The sequence goes on along the minus strand of WRCZ01000020.1, from coordinate 13,107 downwards.
AGCGGAGCGGCCGGCAACAGGCCTTGCCGACTGCATATGCGAGCGGCTCGACCGGCTACCGTCATGCTCACGTGAAGCAGCCCATCGCGCACGGTGCGTGAGGCGGGCGAGTGAAGACCCGGGCAACGTGCTCCGGGCCGCGGGCCCGCAGGGAAGGGAGCAGACGCGGGCCGGCGGCGGTACCGCACCCGGCGGCACCGCCCGCACCCCGGCCGCCACCCGCCCCCTCCGCACGGGAGAGACCCCCATGACGTCCACCACCGATTCCCGCGCCGGCGAGCGCGTCCCCGTCCTGATCGCTGGCGGCTCCCTGGTGGGGCTGTCCGCATCGCTGTTCCTGGGCCGCCTCGGCATCCGGCACACCCTCGTCGAGCGGCACGCCCGCACCTCGCACCACCCGCGCGGCCGCGGCAACAACGTCCGCACGATGGAGCTGTTCCGCACCGCCGGCGTCGAGTCCGCCATCCGGGAGGCCGCGTCGGTGCTGGCCGGCAACCACGGCATCCTGCAGGCGCACACCCTGACGGGCGGCCCCCAGGAGTGGCTGTTCCGGCAGATCGACCCCGGCGGCCGGCTGTCCAGGATCAGCCCGTCCGGGTGGTGCCTGTGCAGCCAGAACGACCTGGAGCCGGTGCTGCTGGAGTGCGCCCGCGACCTCGGCGGCGACATCCGGTTCGGCACCGAGCTGATCTCCGCCGAGCAGGACTCCGACGGGGTGACGGCGGTCGTCAGGGACCGCGAGTCCGGCCGCGACACCACCGTGCGCGCCGACTACCTGATCGCCGCCGACGGCCCGCGCAGCCCGGTCCGCGAGCGGCTCGGCATCCCCATGACCGGCCCCGGCGACCTGTTCCACAACGTCAGCATCACCTTCCGGGCCGACCGGCTGGCCGAAGCGGTCGGCGACCAGCGGTTCATCGTCTGCTACCTGACCAACCCCGACAGTCCGGGCGCGCTGCTGCCGGTGGACAACGAGCGGGACTGGGTCTTCCACGCGCCGTGGAAGCCCGACAGCGGCGAGACCCTGGAGGACTTCACCGACGAGCGGTGCGCCGACCTGATCCGCTCCGCCACCGGAGTGCCCGACCTGGAGGTGGAGGTCACCGGGAAGGCCCCCTGGCACGCCGCGGAGCGCACCGCCGCCCGCTACGGCCGCGGCCGGATCTTCCTGGCCGGCGACTCCGCCCACGAGATGTCCCCCACCGGCGCGTTCGGCTCCAACACCGGCATCCAGGACGCCCACAACCTGGCCTGGAAGCTGGCCGCGGTGCTGCACGGCTGGGCCGGCCCCGGGCTGCTGGAGTCCTACGATCCCGAGCGGCGGGCGGTCGCCCTGGCCACCGGCGCCCGCGCCTCCGCGCGGTCCGCGGAGCACAGCCACCCCGGCTACGACGTCGCCCCCAGCGGCGGCCCGAAGGCGGGGATGCTGGCCGTCGTGCTCGGCTACCGCTACCGCACGGGCGCGGTGGACGGCGCCGACGCCGACGCCCCGGTGATCCCCGAGGACTTCCGCCCGGTCACCGAACCCGGCGGCCGCGCACCGCACATGTGGGTGCGCCAGGGCGGCCGGCGGATGTCCACGCTCGACCTGTACGAGCGGGCGCCGGTGCTGCTCTGCGGCCCCGACGCGGGCGAGTGGTACCGGGCCGGGGTGCGGGTCGCCGAGCGCACCGGCGTCCCGCTGGAGTGCTACCGCATGGGCGAGGACCTGGTGCCCGAGGGCGGCGGCGACGAGGCCCCCGACTGGGCGCGGCTGCACGGCACCACCGACGAGGGCGCGGTGCTGGTCCGGCCCGACGGGTTCACCGCCTGGGTCGTCAAGGGCCCGGACGAGGACCACGAGCGGACCCTGGAAGCGGTGCTGGACCGGGTCTTCCGCCGCGGCTGACCGGGCAGGAACGGAGCGGGGCCCTGCGCTCGTCGCGCACGGCCCCGCTCCCGCAGCGGTCGTCCCGGCTCAGCGGGTCACCACGTAGCGGCCCGCCATGCCGCGCATCATGTGGGCGGGCAGGTGGCAGTGGTACAGCCACTCGCCGGGGTTGTCCTCCTGGTACTCCACCGTCAGCGTCGTCGCGGGACCCAGCACCTGCGAGTCCACCCAGCCGGCCGGGCTCTGCCAGCGGTGGCCGTGGATGTGGAAGACGTGGAAGGAGTTGCCGAGCGTCCCGATCCGCCAGCGCACCCGGTCGCCGGTCTTCGCGGTGAAGGTGGGCGCGTTGTCGACGAACGCGGCCCCGTTGCAGAGCGACAGGTCGGTGCGCGCGGAGGCGTCGCCGGCTGACAGGTCGTGCATGAACAGCACGAACTCCCGGTCCACCGGGGGTGTTCGGGCGTCGGTGACCGCGATCATCCCGAACAGGCCCAGCTCCGCGCCGATCTCCGCCACCATGCCGCCGCCGCCGAACGACTGCGCGCCATGGCCGTCGCCGCTCGCCCCGCCGCTCTGGGCCCCGTTCTGGCCGCCGCTCTGCGAACCGCTCTGCGAGCCGCCGGACGCGGCGGGCCGCGGCGGGGCCTGCGGCGCCGCGTGGTCGTGGTAGGGCCAACTCCCCACGGAACCAGGGGTGCACTGCCAGGTGTAGGTGTAACTCTCCCCGAACGCCACGGCCGTTCCCGGCATCTTGGCGTCGTCGGCCATATAACCCCCGTCGTTGTCAGGGGTGTAGCGCACGCCGTGCGGGTGCATGCTGTGCGGCCACTTGTAGTGCGCGTCGTTGTTGCGGAAGTGCACCTTGATCAGGTCGCCGACCTCGCCGCGCAGCACCGGCCCCGGGATGCCGCTGTTCGGGCCGATGCCGTGCGGGCCGAGATCGGCGGGCAGCGGGCTGCCCCAGTTCGGGGTGTACGCGCGGAAGCCGAGCGCCTGGAACGTCGTCTGGTCCGCGGTGAACGTCATGCCGGTCATGCCGTCGCGGCCGTTGGGCACCGCGTTGTGCTGGTACGAGTCGGCCTGGATCCAGTACTCGCGGACACGCCCCGTGGTGAGGAACCGGTCGACGGCGAAGGGGTCGGCGTCCGAGGACGCCGCGGGTGCGGTGTGCGGGGCGGCGGCCGCGGCCTGCGGCGCGGCGGTCAGGCTCAGCGCCGCCAGGGCGCCGCCGCCGGTCAGCGCGCGCAGGACGGCCCGGCGGCCGTTGCCGGGGTGCGGTTCACGTTCCGGGGCCGAAGCCGGGTCCGAAGCCATGGTGTCCTCTCGGGGGGTGCAGACGTGCGGGTGCGGGGGAGGGGCGGGAGCCGCCGCCGGAGAACGGCGCGTGCCCGGACCCCGAGGGCCCGGACACGGCTGCTCCCGCCCACCACACAGGTCACTACCCGGTGGCCGGTGCCGGTCGGCCCGGCCGTGCGGGTGACCCTTCCGCGGACCGGCGGCCTCCCCCGCGGGCCCGCGGACGCTGACTGGCCGTCGTCAGCCGTACGCGCAGGCCGAGTTGAGGACGCCTGACGGGTCGAAGGGCCGGTGACCTGACGAGGCGAAGGGCCGGCGAGCTGACGGTCCGACGGGCGCCGCACCTGACGGCCCGCCACCCGAAAAGCGGAGCCGGCCACCCTGGCGGCTCATCCCAGTGGCACGTCCGGCAAAAGCGACTGACGGTGATCAGGTCGTCACCGCGCATTCCAGGGCCGGCAGGAAGTCGACCGGCGCGTGTGCCGACGGAAGGAACCTTCTCCATGCGTACTGCTCGCACCGTTCTGGCCGGCGCCGCGCTCTCCGCGTGCCTGGCCATCGCCGCGCCGGCCGCCCACGCCACGGGCGCCGTCAACGCCTACGACCCCAACAGCCACGGTGCTGGTTCGTCCTCCAGCAGCTCGTCCGACAGCTCCTCCTCGTCCGACAGCTCCTCGTCCGACAGCAGCTCGTCGTCGAGCGACTCGTACGGCGGCCACGACAAGGGCGACAAGGGCGACCACAACAAGGGTGACCACAACAAGGGCGACCACCCGCACGGTGGCATGAACACCGGTGGTGGCGCCATGGCGCTGGGTGCCAAGGGCGCCTACGACCCCAACAGCCACCAGTCCAGCGGTTCCGACAACTCCTCGAGCAGCAACTCCTCGAGCAGCAGCTCGTCGGACAGCAGCTCGTCCGACAGCTCCTCGTCCGACAGCAGCTCGTCGTCGAGCGACTCGTACGGCGGCCACGACAAGGGCGACAAGGGCGACCACAACAAGGGTGACCACAACAAGGGTGACCACCCGCACGGTGGCATGAACACCGGTGGCGGCGCCATGGCGCGCGCCCTCGGCGCCTACGACCCGAGCAGCGGCGGCTCCTCCGACTCCGGCTGGGGCGGCGGCAGCCAGGGCGGCCAGGGCGGCGGCTCCAGCTGGGGCCAGCAGCCGCACGGTGGCATGCACACCGGTGGCGGCGGCATGTCGCTGCAGACCGGCGGCGGCCTGGCGGCCGGCTCCGTGCTGCTCCTCGGCGGCCTCGGCGCCGGCGCGGTCGTGCTGCGCCGCCGCCGTGCCTCGGCCGGCGCGACGATGGCGGTCTGACCGGGCACCGGCAGGCAGCTCACGCCTGAACGGCGTGGTCACCGTCCCTTCCGGCGGTGGCCACGCCCGTCCCGTTCCCGGCCCTGACGGTCCCGGGCCACCCGCACCACCCCGCACCACCCGATCCCGCCGTCCAGGCGGGCCGTCGAAAGGCAGTGCCTCATGGCAGAGCAGCACCCGCAGCCCGGCGAGCCGGCGCCGGAATCCGCACCCGTGCGCGACAGCGGGTCCCGCATCCTGCGCTGGGCCGCCGCCGCGGCGATCCTCGGCACCCTGCTGGTCTACAACTCCCTGAACCCGTCCGGGTCGGACACCGCCAACGGCGTCCCGGCGGCGCCGCCCGCCGCGGCCGCGTCGAGCACGCCCGGCTCCGCGGACGCGCCGTCGGCCGCGAGCACCACCGCCCCCGCGATGACCCGTTCGGTGCCCACCCGGCTGTCGATCCCCTCGATCGGGGTGGACGCGGCCTTCGTCCCGCTGTCGCTCGGCGCCGACGGCACGCTGACGCCGCCGCCGATGAGCACGCCCAACGTCGTCGGCTACTACGCCGACGGGCCGACCCCGGGCGAGAAGGGCCCCGCGATCGTCGCCGGGCACGTCGACACCAAGACCGGGCCCGCGGTGTTCCTGCTGCTGTCCCTGGTCAAGCCGGGCGCGACCGCCTCCGTCACCCGCGCCGACGGCTCGACCGCCACCTTCAAGGTCGACTCCGTGCAGACCTACTCCAAGGCCGAGTTCCCCGACCAGAAGGTCTACGGCGACACCGCGGACGCGCAGTTGCGGATCATCACCTGCGGCGGCACCTTCGACAAGACCAAGCAGGACTACAAGGACAACGTGGTGGTCTTCGCCCATCTCGCGTCGTCCAAGAGCTGAGTCTTATGGCGTCCCTTGGCCATCCTTAAGCCCGCCATAAGAACGCCGCCCCCCGCTCCCGACCGGGCTTTTGTCCGATCCGTGAACGCTAGCGTGCTGCCCGCACCCGGCACTGACTCCCCGGGATCCCCCCAGTTCGAGGCAGGCAGCACATGGCAACCACTCACCGCCGCCGTCCCAGCCGCAAGGTCCAGCTGATCGGCGCCGTCACCGCCGCGGCCGCGATAGCCGGCGGGGCGTTCGCCCTCGCCGGCTCGGCCAGCGCCGCGACGGTCGGCGCCGCCTACTCCAGGACCAGCGACTGGTCGACCGGCTACACCGGGCAGTACACCGTCACCAACTCCACCGGCAGCCCGCTCGACGGCTGGACGCTGACGTTCGACCTGCCGGCCGGCACCACGATCAGCTCGCTGTGGAACGGCGACTACACCGTCTCCGGGCAGACCGTCACCGTGAAGCCGGCCGGCTGGAACGCCACCATCGCGCCCGGCGCGTCCGTCCAGGTCGGGTTCGTCACGGCCGGCGCGCACGCCGCCGACCCCGTCAACTGCCTGATCGACGACGTCAAGTGCTCGGTCGACGACGGCCCCGCCCCCACGCCCACCGGCCACCCGACCGGCACCGCGACGCCGACCCCCACCACGACCCCGACGCAGGCGCCGACCGGCACGCCCACGCCGAGCAGCCCGGCCACCCCCACCGCGACGCCCACCGCCACCACGACCGCGCCCTCCGGCAGCGGCTCCTCCTCGACCGGCGGCTTCTCGCCCTACGTCGACACCTCGCTGTACCCGGCGTACGACCTCACCGGCGCGATGAAGGCCAACGGCGTCAAGCAGTTCAACCTCGCCTTCGTCGTCTCCGGCGGCGGCTGCACCCCGAAGTGGGGCGGCGTCACCGACCTGGGCAGCGACGCGGTCGCCGCGCAGATCGGCGCGGTCCGCGCGGCGGGCGGCGACGTCCGGGTCTCCTTCGGCGGCGCCAACGGCACCGAGCTGGCCGCCGCCTGCTCGTCCGCCGGCGACCTGGCGGCCGCGTACGGCAAGGTCGTCGACCAGTACAAGCTGACCAAGGTGGACTTCGACATCGAGGGCGGGGCGCTCCCCGACACCGCGGCCAACACCCGCCGCGCGCAGGCCATCGCCCAGCTCCAGCGTGCCCACAGCGGTCTCGAGGTCTCCTACACGCTGCCCGCGATGCCCACCGGCCTCACCCAGGACGGCATCGACCTGCTGGCGAACGCCAAGGCCAACGGCGTGGACGTGCACGCCGTCAACATCATGGCGATGGACTACGGGGCGTCGTTCACCGGCGACATGGGCCAGTACGCCATCGACGGCGCCACCGCCACGCAGGCCCAGGTCAAGAGCGTGCTCGGGCTGTCGGACGCGGCCGCCTGGCAGAAGGTCGCGGTCACCCCGATGATCGGCGTCAACGACGTGAGCGCGGAGACGTTCACCGTCGCGGACGCCACCAAGCTGGTGGCCTTCGCCCGGACCCAGCACCTGGCCTGGCTGTCGATGTGGTCCGCGACCCGCGACAAGCAGTGCTCCGGCGGTGCCCAGAGCTGGGCCGACCCCACCTGCAGCTCCGTCGTGCAGAGCCCCGGCGCCTTCTCCCAGGCGCTCGCCGGCTACACCGGCTGACAGCCGGCCCGGCACACCCCGAGTCTCTTCCCCCGTTCCTCTCCCACCCCCACGGGAGAGGAGCGAAAAGGGGCGGTGCGGCAGCACCCTCGAACTGCCGTACCGCCCCTTTTCTCGTTCCTTCAGGACTTCCCGTCCTCCTTCGGGACGTCCGGAAGGACGTTGTCGCGCGCCACCGCCGCGTACCAGTGGGCGCTCTGCTTGGGGATCCGGCGCTGCGTGCCGAAGTCGACGTACACCGCGCCGAACCGCTTGCTGTACCCGTATGACCACTCGAAGTTGTCCAGCAGGGACCACAGGAAGTAGCCGCGCACGTCGGCGCCGTCGGCCAGCGCCCGGTGCACCGCCGCCAGGTGGCCGTGCAGGTAGGCGATCCGCTTCGGGTCGTTGACGGTGCCCTCGGGCGAGACGTAGTCGTCGAAGGCCGCGCCGTTCTCGGTGATCATCATCGGCAGCCCGGGGTGCTCGCGCTTGATCCGCATGAGCAGGTCGTACAGCCCGCTGGAGTCGACCGCCCAGCGCATCGCGGTGGTCTCGCCGGGCGCCAGGTGGAACGCCACGTGCTCGGAGCCGGGCCAGGGGGAGTAGTCGCTGGCGCCGTGCCCGTCGTTGAGCTGGGACGCCGGGCCGTCCTGGTCCGCGGTGCCGTCCGAGACCAGGGTCGGCGTGTAGTAGTTGACGCCCAGCAGGTCGATCGGGCGGGAGATCTCGGCCAGGTCGCCGTCCCGCACCAGCCCGTCCCAGTCCACCAGGTGACGGGTGTCGGCCAGCAGGTCCTCCGGGTAGGCGCCGCCCAGGATCGGGCCGAGCCACACCCGGTTGCCGACCGCGTCGATCCGGCGGGCCGCGTCCAGGTCGGCCGGCGACGAGCTGAGCGGCCGGATCTGGTGCAGGTTCAGCGTGATGGAGATCTGCGCCGAGGCCGGGAGAGCCTCGCGCAGCGCGCCGACGCCCCGCCCGTGGGCGAGGTTGAGGTGGTGCGCGGCCTTCAGCGCGGCCTCGGGGTCCGTGCGGCCGGGCGCGTGCACGCCCGAGCCGTACCCCAGATAGGCCGAGCACCACGGCTCGTTGAGGGTCGTCCAGTACGGCACCCGGTCGCCGATGGCGCCGGCCACGATGGACGCGTACTCCGCGAACCGCTCGGGGGTGTCGCGCACCGTCCACCCGCCGACGTCCTCCAGGTCCTGCGGCAGGTCCCAGTGGTACAGCGTGGCGACCGGGGTGACGCCCTTCTCCAGCAGTTCGTCGACCAGTTGCCGGTAGAAGTCCAGACCGCGCTGCACGGCCGGGCCGCGGCCGGTGGGCTGCACCCGCGACCAGGACACCGAGAACCGGTAGGCCCCCAGGTTGAGGTCCGACATCAGGGCGACGTCGTCCCGGAAGCGGTGGTAGTGGTCGGCCGCGATGTCACCCGTGTCCCCGTTGAGGACGCGACCGGGCGTGTGGCTGAAGGTGTCCCAGATCGAAGGGGTGCGGCCGTCCTCGGCCGCGGCGCCCTCGATCTGGTAGGCGGCGGTGGCCGCCCCCCAGACGAAGCCGGGGGGGAATCGGTACGAGGCCGGGCTCTGCGAGAGCTCGGAACTCTCGGAATGGACAGCTGTCATGCGGGGACTCCACGGGAATCAGGGGGTCGTCGGGGGGAGGGGGAGGGGGGAGGCGGCGGCGCGGCGGACAGGCGGAGCCCGGCGGCCGGCCGCGGGCGCGGGGGTGTCAGCTCTTCACGGCGCCCGCCGTGATGCCGCTGACGATCTGCCGGCCCAGCACGGCGAAGACGAGCAGCAGCGGCAGAGTCGCGACCAGCGCCGCGCACACGACCACCGCGTGGTCGATCTGGTGGTTGCCGGAGCCGACGCCGGCCAGGGCGACCTGCACCGTGGGGTTCTGCTGGCTGAGCGCGATGAACGGCCAGAAGAAGTCGTTCCACGACTGGACGAACACCAGCATGCCGAGCACGGCCATGGCCGGCCGCGCCACCGGGAACACCACGGACCAGATGATCCGCAGGCTGTGCGCGCCGTCCACCCGCGCCGCCTCGATCAGTTCGATCGGCAGCGCCTCGGACAGGAACTGGCGCATGAAGAACACGCCGAACGCGGCGACCAGCGACGGCAGGATGACCGACTGCAGATGGCCGACCCAGCCGACGTTGGTGATGATCTGGTACAGCGGGATCACCGTCAGCTGCGGCGGGATCGTCATGGTGGCGACCACGATCGTCAGCAGCGCGTTGCGGCCGCGGAACTTCAGCTTGGCGAACGCGAACCCGGCCAGCGTGGAGAACAGCACCGTGCTCAGTGCCACGCAGCCGGCCACGATGGTCGAGTTGATCAGGGCCTTGGTCATGTCGACCTGGTCCCAGACGATCTTCAGGTTGTCGATCAGATGGCTGCCGGGCAGCAGCGGGGTCGGCGGCGTGACCAGCTCGGTGTCGGTCCGGGAGGCGGCCACCACCGTCCAGTACAGCGGGAACAGCGACACCAGGGTCGCGACGATCAGGAACAGGTAGGCCAGCGGGCCGCCCTTGCTCTGCCCGCCGGCGCCGCCCGCCCGCAGCCGGGGCGCCCGGCGCTGCTGCGTGCTGGAGTGCCGGGGTCCCGCGGACATGACGGGCTCGGTGATTTGTGCCATGGTCAGCCTCCGAGCTTCCGTCGGTTGGACCGGATGAAGAGCAGCTGGACGGCCCCGATGAGCAGCAGGATCAGCAGCATGACCCAGGCCACGGCGGACGCCTGCCCGAGTTCGCCGACCTGCCAGCCCTTGTCGTACATGTAGAGGCTCAGCGTCTGGTACTGGTGGTCGGTGCCGCCGGTCACGCCGACGCCGCCGCCGTAGATCAGCGGCTCACCGAACAGCTGGGTGGCGCCGATGGTGGAGACGATGATGGTGAAGAAGATCGTCGGCCGGATCGACGGGATGGTCACGTTGATGAACTGCCGCCAGCGCGAGGCGCCGTCGAGCGCCGCCGCCTCGTAGAGGTCGGCCGGCACGGCCTGCATCGCGGCCAGGTAGATCAGCGCGTTGTAGCCGGTCCAGCGCCAGGTGACGATCGTGGAGATGGCGATCTGCGCCGGCCACTTCGACGACGCCCACTGCACGTGGCCGATGCCGAGGTGCCCGAGCAGCTGGTTGATCATGCCGTAGTCGGGGTTGAACAGCTGGACGAAGACCAGCGAGGCCGCCGCGATCGAGGTCGCGTACGGCGCGAGGACCGCCACCCGGAAGAACCCGCGGGCCCGCAGCTGGTAGTTGAGCAGGTGCGCCAGACCCAGGGCCATCAGCAGCTGCGGCACCGTGGAGATCACCCCGAGGGTGAAGGTGTTGCGCAGCGCCTTCCAGAAGAACTCGTTGTCCCACAGCGACGTGTAGTTGTGGAAACCGACCCACTTGGCGTGACCGCCCAGCTGGACCTCGTTGAGCGAGAGCCAGCCGGTGTAGATCAGCGGGAAGAGGCCGAAGGCGGCGAAGCAGAGGAAGAAAGGAGCGATGTACGCGTACGGCGAGGCCTTGGTGTCCAGCCGGTACAGCCGGGAGCGCCAGCCTGAGGGGGAAGCAGGTGTGCCGCGCCTGCCGGGCGGGCGGGGGACGGCCCCGGACGGCGGCGGGCTGCCGTCCGACGTCGCCCTGACGGAGGTGGCCACGAGTGGCGTCCTTCCCGTAGGGGTGGTTCAGCGGGGTTCATCGGGGGATGCACAGCGGAATGCGGGCCGCCCGGCAGGTGGGAGTCACTGCCGGGCGGCCCCGAGCGTGGTCAGCTGCCGTCGCCGACCTTGTCCTTGACCTGGGCCTTGACGTTCGACCAGGCCTTGTCCTTCGAGGTTCCGCGCTGCTCCATGTCCAGCAGGCCGTTCTTGGTGATGATGTCCTTCACCGTGCCGTCGGACGGGCCGATCGGCGCGGGCTGGATGCTGTTCGCGGTGGTGGAGAAGATCTTGCCGATCGGGGCGGGCGTGCTGCCGAAGTAGTCGTTCGTGGCGTTCTGCACCGCGGGGTCGGCCAGACCGGCCTTGTTCGACGGGATGTTGCCGAACTTCTGGAAGACCTTGACCTCCTGGGCCGCGGCGGTCAGCCACTGCGCCAGGGCGGTCGCCTCGGCCACGTGCTTGCCGGACTTCGGCACCGCCAGGAACGAACCGCCCCAGTTGCCGGCCTGCGGCGGCTGGGCGATGTTCCACTTGCCCTTGTTGGCCGGGCCCGCGTTGCTGGAGATCTGGCCCAGCATCCAGCTCGGGCAGGCGACGGTGGCGAACTTGTTGGTCTTGAACGCCGCCGACCAGGTGTTGTTCGAGTCGAACTGCTGCAGCTTGGCCGTCAGACCCTCCTGGATCGCCTGGGAGGCCACGTCCCACGCCGTCTTCACGCCGATGCTGGAGTCGTAGATCAGCTTGCCGCTGGAGTCCGAGTACTGCGTGGTCTGGCTGGACAGGACGGCGTTGAACAGACCGCCGGCCGAGTCGGTGAACGCCACACCCTTGGGCGCGTGCTGCTTGAACTGCTCGCCGACCGTCACGAACTTGGACCAGTCGCCCTGCCACAGCGCCGCGACCTGGTCGGGCTCGGAGGGCAGGCCGGCCTGCTTGAACAGGTCGGACCGGTAGCACACGGCGGTCGGGCCGATGTCGGTGCCGACACCGATCACCTTGCCGTCGGAGGTGGTGGCCTCCTTCTCCTTGTAGCTGACCCAGTCGTCGGCACTGAAGCCCTTGACCGACGTGAAGTCCTCGAACTTCGAGGCGAGGTTCGGCTGGATCGCCTCGGCGATGTAGCCGATCTCGATCGCCTGGATGTCGTCCAGGCCGCTGTTCTGGGACAGGTGCAGCTTCAGGGAGTCCCAGTACTGCTGGCCGTCGGAGACGTTGTCCTCGACGATCTTGATGTTCGGGTGCAGGGCTTCGTACTCCGAGAAGAGCTTGGCGCCCGTCTTGTCGTCGTAGCCGAACGACCCGAAGTCACCGATGTGCAGCGTGATCTGCTCGTTCGAGGAGGAAGAGGACCCTCCCTTGCTGCCAGAGTTGTCGCTGCTGCTGCAGCCGGTGATCAGGGTCGCGCAGGTCGCGAGACCCGCGACCGCGATGACTGCGGCCTTGCGGGTTCTGCCGGAAGTGCGCATTCCACTCTCCTTGTCAGGGTGGGTCAGCGTGCGGGTGGTGCGGTCCCCGGGAAGGTGCTCGGATTGGGCCCGTTGTGAAGGGCGCGTGTGGGAGCGCTCCCACGTAGGCTTTCCGGAACATTCACGCCTCGGAGGGGTCAGTGTCAAGATGTGAAGTCCATTTCGTTGCCGGAACGTGTCCGGGGCGGGGCGGGCGTTACTTCTTGAACACATCCGAGCGAGCCCCGGGCGACGGGATCTGCCTGGGGCTTGTACGGTGGGAGCGCTCTCACGCGCTCTTGGACGCGAGCGTGAACGATCGGGGGAGCGCGAGGGAGTGGAGCGGCGAGCAGCGTCGACCGGCGACAGCGCCCGAGGCGGGTCGCCGGGCGGCGGGAGCCCGCTCCCCGGCGCTCCCCAGGTCGTAAGGTGGCGCGCAGCGGGAAGGCAGCGGGAGGCGGAAGTGGCCATGAACGGGCGGCACAGCGGACGGCCCACCCTCGAGGAGGTGGCCGTGCGCGCCGGGGTGGGACGGGGCACCGTCTCGCGCGTCATCAACGGCTCACCCAGGGTGAGCGATCGTGCCAAGGCCGCGGTCGAGGCGGCGATCGCCGAGCTGGGCTACGTGCCGAACCGCGCGGCGCGGGCGCTGGCCGGAAACCGCACCGACGCGATCGCGCTGGTCATCCCCGAGCCCGAGACCAGGCTGTTCGCCGAGCCGTACTTCTCGGACATCATCCGCGGGATCGGCGCCGAACTCGCCGACACCGACATGCAGTTGCTGCTCACACTGATCCGCACGCCCAAGGAGCGGTCGCGCTTCGCGCAGTACCTCGCCGCGCACCGGGTGGACGGCGTGCTGCTGGTCTCCGTCCACGAGGACGACCCGCTGCCCGACCTGCTGGAGCAGCTGGAGATGCCCGCGGTCCTCAACGGCCGGCGCAGCGACCTGGAGTCGGTGTCGTACGTCGACGCGGACAACGTCGGCGGCGCCCGCGCGGCCGT
>WRCZ01000019.1 GCA_009783685.1 Actinomycetes bacterium | reverse complement strand
GGGGGAGTGCGCACCGTTCTTCGGTGCCGGAGAGTCTGCCAGCGGACACCCCGGGGCAGTTCACTGCGAGCGGGGTGAATGAAATCCCCGGGCAGGTGAAAGAAATGGCGGCCGGGAACCGTCCGGCGGTCCCGTCACCCGGGCGGAGCGCCCGCGGGCCCCGTCACGCTTCGTCGTCGTCCGGCGCCAATTCCGCTGCCGCACGGGCGAGTTCGGCGCGGGTGGACACGCCGAGCTTGTGCTTGGCGGACTTCACCTGGGACTGGACGGTGTTGGGGGACTTGAACAGCTTCGCGGCGATGGCGGAGTCCGTCTCGCCCGCCGCGACGAGCCGGACCACCTCCCGCTCGCGCGGCGAGAGCCGGGCGCCGTAGCCCTTCCGGCCGCGCCGCCCCGGCACCCGGGTGTCCGCCCCGGCCCTCCGCAGCGCCGCCGTCACCCGCTCCGCGTGGGCGACCGCGCCCAGTCGCGCGTACCGCCGCAGCACGTCCCGGAGTTCGCCGACGGCCTCCTGCCGCGCGCTCTCCGGCAGGCAGTGCGCCGCTGCCTCCAGTTCGCGCAACTCCTCGTGCGGGCGCGGCAGGTCCCGCCATGCCGCAGCCGCCCCGCGATGCAGGTCGCGGGCCCGGGACCGGTCGCCCGCGGCGTGCGCGAGCAGCGCCCGGCAGCTCTCCAGCGCCGCGTCGAGGGCCGGGGCATGGCCGCCGCCCGTGCCCGCGGCCATGGCGTCCACCGCCTGCACGGCCTCGGCCTCGCTGCCGGCGAGCAGCAGGGCGCGCACCCGGGTCGGCACCAGATCGGTGCCCCACAGCCACACCCCCGTGCGTTCGATCAGCGAGAACGGCTCCTGCGTCAGGGCAAGGGCCTCCTCGGGTTCGCCGCCGGCCAGCGCCACCTCCGCCAGGACCGCGCGGGCCTCCATCACCAGTTCGGGGCCGAGCCGGCTGGCGGGATGGTCGAGCACCGCCCGCAGCCGCCGGTCCGCCTCGCCGCTCTCGCCCGCCGCGACCAGCAACCGCGCCTCGACGACCTCGACCTCCAGCCGGTCGCTGCCCACGGAGCGCGCGGCGGCCACGAGTGCGGCAGCGCGCTCCCGCAGCCCCTCCCAGGAGCCCTCCAGGTAGTCCAGGTGCAGGCTGATGTCCTCCAGCACGGCCGACACGACCGGGTAGTCATAGGTGTGCGCGAGGTCGAACGCGGCCGACAGGGCCGTGCGGGCCGTCGCGTACCGGCCCCAGATCAGCGCGCAGTGGCCGATGTTGCCCAGCCCGCGGGCCGCGTTCAGCCGGTCCCTGACCTCGATGTCGCGGGTCGGGATCCGCGCCGCCTCCCGCCAGCCGTCCGCCGACCCGAAGCGCAGCAGCACGGTCGCCAGGTCGGAGGTGAGCCGCAACTCGGAGGCGGGGTCACGGTCCTGCAGCAGCCGGGCCGCCTGCGCCAGCCACGCCTGGCGGGTGGCGGGCGACCAGGTGGGCCACGACAGATGGACGGTGTTGATCATCGCCTGCCCGGCGAGCAGCGGCTCGTCCGCCAGCAGCGGAACCGCCCGCTGCGTCTCCTCGGCCGCCTCGCTCATCCGGTCCTCCAGGATCAGGACCCGCGCCAGCAGCCAGCGCACCCGGCCCTGGTCCAGCCGCGACAGCGTCGGGTCCTCCGCGACCCGCCGCAGGACGACCTCGACCGCGCGGTACTGGTCGACGCCGCGGAACACCGCGAAGGGTATCTTCGCCACGATCCGCGTCAGGTCCGCGGGCAACTGCACGGTGGTGGTGGCGAGTTCGAGCAGGATCGTCGCCGCCGTCAGGTCGTCGGCGCGGCCCAGCGCCAGGTCCGCCACCTGCTCGGCGTACCGGGCCCACCCCGCAATGTCGCCCGACAGCTTCAGATGCCGGGCCAGCCGCACGACGGGCGGCGCGGGCAGTGCGCCCAGCGCCTCGGCCGCGCGGGCGTGCAGCCGCGACCGCTCGCCCAGCGGCACCTGGTCGGCGACCGCGTCCAGGACCAGCGCGTGACGGAACGCGATCTCGCCGCCGTGCGCCGCGCTCAGCAGGTGCGCCGCCATCAGCTCGTCGACCGCCGTGCCGGTCTCCTGGTGGTCCAGGCCCGTCACCGTGGCGAGCAGCGCGACGGTGGCCGGCTCGGCGAGCGTGGCGAGCGCCCAGCCGGCCAACCGGGCCGCCGGCGTGAGCCGTTCGGTCCGGGCGGCCACCGACTCGCGCAGGCTCGCGGGCGGTGCGAGCGCGCTGATGCTCGCCGGACTCCAGCGCACCCCACCGGGGTTGGCCCGCACCTGGTCGTTCAGCGTGCGGATCAGGTCCTCCAGCAGCAGCGGAACGCCCTGCGTGCGCTGGTGCAGCAGGTCGGTGACGCGCGGCGACGCGAGCGGTCCGTGCAGCATCGACGCCACGAACTTCTCGGTGCTGGCCAGGTCCAGCGGGCCCAGCGGGATCACCCGGCCGGTGCTGCCGGCCGCGATGCGCAGGATCCGCGCCACCAGTTCGGGGTCCGGCCGCTCCTCGGTGCGCCAGGTCTCCACCACCCGCACCGGCGCGTCCCCGTCGACGGTCGCCAGGTGCAGCAGGAACTCGTGCGTGGCGTCGTCCGCCCAGTGGGCGTCGTCCAGCACCACCGTGTGGACGCCCAGGGTCCGCACCAGCTCGGCGAGTGCCCGGAACAGCCGGTGCCGCTCGAACGCGCCGCTCTCCGCGGGCGGCAGCGCCTCGGGCAGGATGTCCCACCACTCCGGGAACAGCGGCCGCAGCGCTCCGGCGAGCCGCCCCAGCCGGCCGGGTTCGGGCGGCGTCGGGCCGAGCGCCTCCACCAGCGTGCCCATGGGGAACGGTGTGGCGACCGGCGGGCAGCGCAGCATCAGCACACCGTCGCCGGTGCCGGCCGCCTCCGGCACGGTCTCGTGGACGAAACGGGACTTGCCGATCCCGGCCTCGCCCTCGATCACCACCAGCCGCGTCGAGGCCCGCGCCAACGCCTCCCGGAGCCATTGCTGTTCGACGTCACGGCCGACGAAGGCAGGCGAGCGCACACTGTCCATGACGTGATGCTATCCACGGGCCCGGCGGCATGTCCGTCTCGAAATCTCCCTGTTCGGAGGCCGGACGCCCCCTTCCCCGCGCCCCTCCGGAACCCGTCCCGCGAGGCCGCCCGCCGCACTGTCCGCCGGCGCCGGCGAACCAGCCCTGCCCGCACGGGCGTTCAGGGAACGGCGGGCTACCGGGCGGAGGTGCCGGGCGCCTGCGGGGCGCCGGGCGCCGGGCCGCCGGAGCCGGTGTACGTGGGGTGCGGGACGTGGGCCGGGGCGGTGCTGAGGAGCAGGACCGTGACCACCAGGACCGCGGTGACACCGGCGAGTTCCAGCAGGATGGGGCGGCGCGCCTGCCGTGCGTTCGCGGGCTCGCGGCGCCGGTGCACCCGGGCGTGGGTCCGTGCGGCCACCGTCACCACGAGCAGGAACAGGGTGGCCTTGGTCAGGACGAGCCTGCCGTAGTGGGTGCCGGTCAGCCCGTGCACGCTGCCCACTTCGCGGTAGGCCTGGTAGAGGCCGGTGGCAGCCAGCACCGCCACCGCGCACAGGGCGAGGTGCGAGAAGCGCCGGGCGGCCAGAACCAGGGCCGGGTCCTTGCCGCGCGCCAGGAGGACGACGAGGCAGGCCATGCCGCCGGCCCACACCGCCATCGCCGTGACGTGCAGGGCGGTGATCGTCAGGGCGAGCGGTGCGAGCGGGCCGGCCGGTGCGTGGCTGGTCTCGCTCCAGGTCAGGGCGAGCGCGAGGGCGAGCACCGCGGCCGCCGCCCGCCCGGCGCGCCGGTGCCGCAGGACCTCCTCGCCGACCGCCGCGATCAGGGCGAGCAGGAGGAACCGGGCGACGAGCGTGTGCCCCACGTGGGACGACAGCGAATCCGACAGCAGGGAACGGTCGAAGGCGGCGCTGACGGCCTTGCCCTGCGCGGAGGGCCCGTGGGCGAGGAGCTGGACCAGCGTTCCGGCCACCAGCACGGCCCATCCGGCGGCGGCAGGCCACCGCAATCCGGCCCAAGCGGGCGGCGCGGCCTGCCCGTCCGCGTGGTGGTCCGAGGACGCGTCCACGTCCGGCAGGCAGTACAGGCGGACGGCGGCGAAGCCGACCAGGCCCGCGAGCCCGGCGAAGCCGAGCCAGACGCCCACGTCCAGGACCGCGTCGGTCAGCCGGTCGCCGCCGCCGAGCGGCGCCGTCGCGGGGGCGGTCCCGCTGGGGGCACCCACCGAGAAGGTGAGCCGGCCCGACGTGGTGTGCCCATCGTCGGCCGCGGTGGTCCGCCACGCGACGACGTAGGTGCCTTGGTCCGGCTCCGGTGCGAGGCGGACACGGATCCGGTCGCCCCCTGCGCCCGCCGCGGCCGGGGCGCCGCGATCGACCCGGTGCCCGTTCGGCGCGACCACCGCGACCGTGGTGAGCGCGAGCGTGACCCGTTCGGAGAACACGAGTGTCACCTGCTGCGGCTCCGCGGACAGCACGGCCCGGTCCGCCGGCGACGCGTCGACGAGGTCGGCGTGGGCGGCGGCCACGGTGGGCAGGGCGAGGAGGGCGGCGACCGCCAGGCCCGCGGCGAACGCGAGGTGGCGCGTGAGCGCGGCGAAGCCGAGCTGGCGGGTGATCGCGGCCCACGCGGCCCGGCGGATCGGGACGCGCGCTCTCGCCGGGCGCGGGGACCGCGAGGCTCGGGTGCTCGGCATCAGTGGCACGAGCCCGCGGACCGCCGGCTCCTGATCAGCCGATCGGCGCCGAGCCGGTAGTCGCTCACCGTGCGCGCGTCGGGCGCGAACCGCCATCGACCCGACTGGTAGAGCAGGGAGTTGCTGCCGGTGGCACCGGCGCGGTGCCAGGCGATCCGCACCGTGGCCGGATCGGTGGGCGTGCTGCTGTCGATCACGTAGGGGACGCCGAGCGCCGGCCGGCAGGCGGTGTTGACGTGGACGAACTCGGCCCGCGGGACGGCCTGCTGGGCGTCGGCGGTCCACAGCTCCCAGGCCTGGGCCCAGCCGCCGCCGGCCAGCAGCCCGAACTCCTGCCGGGCCACGGCGGAGGCCTGCTGGGGCTGTGGCGGGGTGGGGCCGCCGGTGCCGGCCCGGATCCCGGCGGCGGAGCCGCCGCCGTGGTGGGACGGGCCGGACCGGACGGCCGCCACGGTCAGCAGCGTCAGGCCGGCCGCGGCCAGCACCAGCCATCGCTTGGGTACGCGCTGCACGATCCCCTCCTCGTCCCGGAGCCTTCCGTCGGTCGCGGACGCATGCCGCGGGGTGCGCCGGGAGCGGGTGCGGACGCACGCGCTCCCGGCAGCGAGGGCGGACCTCCCCCGTGGCATGGGGTGGGGGAGGGGAGTCCGCCGTCGCGGTCAGTTGGTCAGACGGTCGGTTCCGTAGTGCTCGATGAGGGACTCGTTGGCCTTCAGGTCCAGGTCGGCGGTGAACTTCAGCGAGTCGCGGATCTGGTCGTTGGTGATCGCCGACGACGGCACTCCGCCGAAGGTGTAGGTGAAGGACTGGCCGGGGGCCACCTGTCGCTGCGCCAGCGGGACGTCGTGGAACCCGAGGCGGGCGATGTAGAAGGACGTGCCGTCGCCGCGCGGCACCTCCAGGTAGTCCTGCTGCGGGTGGCCGTAGGGCTGGGTGGCCGTGTAGCCGTGGTCGTCCGAGCTCGACGGGGCGCGGAAGACCAGCACCGCGCAGTCGGTGGAGAGCACCTGGGAGGAGGTGTTGGTGAAGACGAAGTCCCAGTCGCCGTACCACTGGTTGCCGTTGAACGTCACGTACTCGGACAGGCCGACGTTGCTGGTGAACTGCGTGGTGAGCGGTTCGCCGAGGATGGGGTTGGCGCCGCTGATCGGGTGGTCGACGCCGTTGGCGCACCGCTCGAGCGGGGAGTTGTACTGCGACGGCTGGCCGGTGGCGACGGCCTGGGTGTAACTGGCCGGTCCCGCGGACACCGGGGTGGTCGTGTTCGGATCGGCCGAGGCCGGGCTTCCCCCGGCGAAGGCCGCGAGACCTGCGAGGAGGAGGACGGTACCGAGGCTGGCGGCTAACCCGCGCCCGGTGGACTTTCCGTGCATGGTGGGTCGTTCCCTTCGGTCGCGAACGAGTGGGCGTGCGGCCCGCGGTGGAGACCGCGGGCCGGTGGGGGGCACTGCGGCGCGGTGTCGGACACCGCGCCGCGGATACCTCGTCGACGCGTGGTGCTGGGTGTCGCCGGCTGCCGCGAACGGGCGGCAGCAGATGGCAGCCATCCCGACGACGCCCTGCGCAGGGCACGTTCGTACCGTGGCACTCGTGAGCTGTCCTCGCAAGGGTCTGGACCAATTAGGTCTGGACCTTTACGCATCATGGCTGGCCGGAGGCGTGGCGATGCCTTCGGGTGGCCGGTGTGCGGCAGAAAATTGGTCTACACCACGGAGCTGCGACGAGGCCGTGCGACAACGTCGTCACCCCCGGATTGGTCCAGTGCGCCGTGCCGCCCTGCGCCCAGGACCGGAAGCGGATCGGCTGCTGTCAGGGCCGCAGGAGCCTGACGGCGAGGAAGCACGGAGCCTCGTGGAGCTTGTCGTAGGCCTCCTCGTCGAGCTCTCGCAGGTCGGGCGCCGGGCGGGGTTCGACGAGTCGCTCGAGCACGAATCCCGCGGCCAGCAGCTCGTTCACCAGCGTCTCCAGCGGCATGCGCTGGTAGTGGATCGCCCACGTCCTCCCGCCGATCGGGCGGTCGACCCAGTCCTCGGCGTAGTACGAGCCGCCGAATTTGAGCCAGTCGGCGGTCGGATGCGTCGTCGAGACCAGCAGCCAGCCGCCCGGACGCAGGACGCGACGCAGCTCGCGCAGGAGACCCTGCCGGTCGGCGATGTAGTGGAGCATCAAGGCGCACACGACTCCGTCGAACGACGCGTCGCCGACGAAGTCCAGCGGCTTCTCCGCATCGTGCACGAGCAGTTCGGCACGGTCGCCCAACCGCTCCCGCGCGTGGCGCAGCACCGTCGCGCTGCCGTCGATCCCGACCACCTCGGCGCCACGCGCCAGGAGTTCGGCGGCGTAGTGCCCGGCGCCGCAGCCGACGTCGAGAACCTTCAGCCCGGCAACGTCCCCCGCGAGGGCGAGCATCGCGGGCCGGTCGGTGTAGGCGTTGTAGGGGCTGGTGCCGGCGATCCTCGCGAAGTGGTCGCCGAGTTCGCCGTGGTACGCGGTGTGTGGAGGCATCGCGACAGCATCGCGCCGGAGGCTGCCGACCGCGAGCGGTTTGATCGGGCAGCCGGTGCGATCTTGCGCATGGGCCGCGTACCTGATCACCCGTCAGCCGGACTCCACCCCGGCCACGCCGGGGTCCCGACGACGGAGAGCGTCGCGGGCGCCCGCACCGCTGTCCGCCGGCCGCCGGGGCGGCCGGATGAACCCGCAGCGCCCACCGGACTGATCGTGGTGAACGTCGTGGGCGGAACGCGTCACCTCGAAGCCGAAGGGCACGAAGCCCCAGTCTCGGAAACGTGGGGGGAATCGTTGGGTTCGCCGTGCAGTGGCCTCACTCCGTGATCCGTCTCCCCATGCCTCGCCAGGCGGGATTGGAACGTTTCACGTAGGGTCAGAGTAGCGACAGAATCGGCGTCTGCCCACCGCCTGGCACCAACTTCCCCTGCGCAGATGTGGCGTTGAACCGTTCAACTGCCCTCGTGGCGACCGGGATGCCGTCTCTCTCTGTGAGGAGTGTTGACGCGACGTCCGGACTGTGGTTGCTTTCTGGGCTGCGACCTCTTCGCGTTCGTTCCCGTGCTTGTTTGCTGAATTCTGTTCAGTCGCGGCCGAGTTGGCCTGGTTCACCTGCTGTCGAAGCTGCTCGGGGGGAATCCTGCACCAGCGTAGGCGTGAAAACGTTTCCAGGCGGTCCGGGCCGTAGTTCCGCCCCCGCTCCTGCCGCCGCTCGCGCTGCCGACCTCGCTCCTTTCACCTCCACTCACCGAGGAGAACATGTGTCTTTGTCACGCCGTACGTTCGCGGCCCTGACCGGGGCGACCGCCGCGTCCCTGGCGCTGCCGGCCGGTGCCGAGGCCGCCGCCGGATCCTCCCCGTCCGGCGCCGCGGTGCCGCCTGCGGCCGGGGTGCCGGGGACGGCCCACACGGTCACGTTCGACCGGTACTCGCTGATCGTCGACGGCCGCCGGGTGCCGGTGTGGTCCGGCGAGATGCACCCGTTCCGGCTGCCCAGCCCGTCGCTGTGGCGGGACATCCTGCAGAAGCTGGCGGCGAGCGGGTACAACGCGGTGTCCATCTACGCCAACTGGAGCTACCACTCGCCCGCGCCCGGCAGTTACGACTTCACGGGAGTGCGCGACCTCGGGCGGTTCCTGGACATGGCCGCCGAGGCGGGGCTGTACGTGATCGTGCGGCCGGGGCCGTACATCAACGGCGAGACGGACGCCGGTGGTTACCCCGGCTGGCTGACGAGCAGCGCGGCCAGGGCACGCACCAGCGACCCCGTCTACCTGCGCTACGTCGACGAGTGGCTCTCCGCGGTCGACGCGGTGGTAGCGCCCCGCCAGTACACCCGCGGCGGCGGGACCGTCGTGCTGTACCAGCTGGAGAACGAGTACGCGTCGTACGTCACCAGTGCCACGGGCGCGGACTACATGGCGCACCTGTACGCCAAGGTGCGGGCCGACGGCATCGACGTGCCGCTGTTCCACAACGACAAGGGCCGCAACGGCTACTGGGTCCCGGGCAGTTTCGACACCGGTGGCGAGACCGGCCGCTACCTGTACGCCTTCGACGGCTACGCCAGCGGCAACCCGCCGGACTGGGGCTACTTCGGTACCGGCGGCACCACGGGCGGCTCCACCGCCAGCCCCGACACCCCCGGTTTCCTCGCCGAGTTCGGCGGCGGCTGGTTCGACGCCTGGGGCGGTGCCGGGTTCAACGGGCAGGGGTACGCCGGGGCGTGGGCCGCCCGCGACCCCGCCTACGAGCGCCGCTTCTACCTGACGAACCTGGCCAACGGCATCAAGATCCACAATGTCTACATGACGTTCGGCGGCACCTCCTGGGGCTGGCTGCCCGCGCCGGTCGTCTACACCTCGTACGACTTCGGCGCGGCGATCGACGAGACCCGGCACCTGACGGCCAAGGTCACCCCGATGAAGCAGATCGGCTCCCTGCTCGCGTCGTTCCCGGACCTGGCCGTCCTCGACCGGGCCGCGGACACGTCCGCGAGCAGCACGTCGGTCCGCGTCTACCACCTGACCGACCCGGAACGCGGCTCGCACGTCTACCTGCTGCGCAACGACACCACCAAGGACGCCGTCTGCACGCTGCCGGTCGACACGGCGGCCGGCACGCTCACCGTCCCCGCCGCGGCCGGCGGGCTCAAGGTGGCCGCCAAGGACGGCAAGCTCCTCGCCACCGATCTCTCGCTGGGACGGCGCGCGCTGCTCTACTCCACCGCCCAGCCGATGTGGCGGGCCTCCGGCGCCGACAAGGACATCGTGGTGTTCACCGGCCGTCCCGGCGACCCGGTCGAGATCGTCCTGCTCAGCCAGGACGCCCCCGAGGTGAACGTCACGGACGGCGACGCCGAGTCGGCGTACGACGAGGCCGCGGGAACGCTGCGGCTCAACGCCGTCCTCGACGGGCTCACGGTCGTCCGCGTCGACGGCGGCGGCCAGGACACCCCGCTGGTCGTGCTGCTGGCCGACGACGACGCGGCGGCCGCCCTGTGGCCGCGGGACACCGGCGCCGGCTCCGTGCTCGTCAGCGGGCCCGCCCTGGTACGCACCGTGCGCATCACCGGCCGCAGCGTCCATCTGACCGGCGACACCACCGCGCCGACCGACCTGCGGGTCTGGTCGGCAGGCCCGTTGAAGGCCGTGGAGTGGAACGGCCGGGACATCGCCGTGGCCGGTACCCGCTCCGGCGGCCTCGCGGCTCGCAGCCCGCTGCCCGGTCCCGGAGCCGTGTCCCTGCCCGTCCTCACCGGCTGGCGCTACGCCGCGGAGAACCCGGAGGCCGACCCGGCGTTCGACGACAGCACCTGGCGCGCCTGCGACCTGACGACCAGCCACAGCAAGACCGCGGTGCCGGCCGGACAGCCGGCCGTCCTGTTCGCGGACGACTACGGCTTCCACTACGGCGACGTCTGGTACCGCGCCGAGGTGGCCGACGCGAGCGCCGCGCAGGACCTCGCCCTGACCTACCAGACGGGCACGCTCGGTCTGCTGATGGCCTGGTGGGACGGCCGGCCGCTCGGCACCCACCGGATGCCCGTCCCCGCGAAGGCCGAGGTCACCACCGGCACCTGGTCCGGCACGGCCGCCTTCACCGTGCCCGAGGACCTGCGCGGCTCCGGGCCGCACACCCTCGCGGTCCTGGTCCGGCGGATGGGCCACGACGAGGACGGCGGCGCCAACGACGCCTTCAAGTCCGCCCGCGGCCTGACCGCCGCGACGCTCGACGGCGCGCCGCCGAGCTGGCGCATCCAGGGTGCCTCGGGGTACGACGCGGTGCGCGGCCCGCTCAACAACGGCGGCCTGTACGGGGAGCGCGAGGGCTGGCACCTGCCCGGCTTCCCCGACGGGAACTGGTCGCCGGTCACGCTGCCGCACACCGACACCCGGCAGGGCGTGGCCTGGTACCGCACCGTGTTCACCCTCGCCGTGGACAGCGGCACCGACGCGTCGATCGGCCTGACGTTCACCGACGACCCGGCACGCGCCTACCGCGTGCAGATCTTCCTCAACGGGTGGAACGTCGGCCAGTACGCCAACGACGTCGGCCCGCAGCACACCTTCGTCCTGCCGAACGGCATCCTGCGCACCCGCGGCGGCAACACCCTCGCCCTGGCGGTGCTCAGCGACGGCAGCGGGCCGGCCGGACCCGCGCTGCCCGCGCTCACCCTGCTCGGCGCCGCCGCCGGCGGCACCCCGGTCGAGGACGTCGCCTCACCCGGCTACCGGGCGGGCGGCAAGCAGGGCTGACGGCGCGGACGGCCGAGGCGGCCCTGATGCCTAGCCAGAACTCCCGCGGGGGGCCCGGCCGATGGTGCTCGGCCGGGCCCCCCGCGGGAGCGGGGTGACGGCCCGGGTGGCGCGAAGGGCGCGGGCCGTCACACGGTTGACTCTCCCGTCACCCGGACCTGTTCCGCCGTCCCGTCGGGGAAGACGATCCGGACGCTTCCCTCGGCCGTGACGGTCGCGCTCGTGCCGGTGCGCAGCGCCTGCGCGTCGCCGTACACCGACGGGTCGGCCGACAGGACGACCAGGCTCGCCAGGATCCTGGTCCCGCCGCGGTGGCGGGCCGTGAGCACCGGCGTCGCCGAGTGGTGGCCGTAGGCGTTGTGGCCGCGGGCGGACGCGACCGAACTGCGGCAGTCGCCGCCGTCGCCGTCCCAGCCGAGCAGGGCCACCAGGGCGCTGGTCAACCCGTCCTGGCGGTGGGCAGCCGCCCACCCCGGCCCCGTCTCCTCGACGGGGGACGTCTCGTCGGCGGCCACCGCCCATCCGCCCTCGCGGACCAGCGCGCCGGCCGGCGCCTCGACCCGGTGGATGCGCACCTCCCACGGGCCGTGGGCCACGCTGGCGGTGGTGATGCGGGCGTACTCGCCGTTGTCCGCGGCCGGGCGGGTGTGCCAGGAGGCGGCGCGCCGGCCCTCGGCGAACAGCCGGTGGATGCGGCCGCGGACCGAGGGACCGGGCACGTCCAGCAGCGCGATCTGGTTGTCGGGACCGGGGGGTTCGTCCGCCGGCGGCGTCTCCGGGGCGGTGGCGGTGGAGTAGGCGAAGCGGGTGTAGTGCGGGTTGTCCTGGGCGGTGGACGTCGGTGTCTGGTGGTCGCTGCCGTGGTTGACCAGCCGCACGATGCCGTCGGACGCCGTGGAGTGCAGCAGCCACCCGGGCCCGGGCAGCGCCAGGTACCGGTCCGCGGTGTCGACCGGGCTCGGCTCCTCCCGGGCCGTCCACACCGGGTGGTCGGCGGGCAGCAGCAGGCCGAGGAACGCCTTGTTGGCCCAGTAGGGCGAGGCGGGCCCGGAGTACGGCTGGGTGACGGGCAGGAAGGGGCCGTACCAGCCCAGGCGCAGCAGCCCCTCCTCGTCGGGCACCCCGCGTTCCGCGAAGTGCTTGAGGGTGCCCGAGGCCAGCCGGCGGGTGCGGCCCGGCGGCAGGGGAGTGGCGCCGGCCAGCGCCCCGGCCCACAGCGGGGCGGCCGCGGCGAAGCGGTAGGTCAGCGAGCGGCCCTGGTGGATGGGCGCGCCGTCGGCGCCGAAGAAGTACTGGTGGGTCTCCAGGAAGCGCCGCAGGCGTTCGCGGTGGGTGGCGACCAGCATGCCGTCCGCGCGAGGACCGGCGATCCGGGCCCACAGGACGGGGTACAGGTGCAGGGTCCAGGCGTTGTAGTAGTCGAACTTCTGCCCGTCGCCGTCGGTGTACCAGCCGTCGCCGCGGTACCAGTCGTCGAGCCGGGCCAGGCCCGCGTCGATCTCGGCGCGCCGGTGCGGGGCGCCGACGGAGGCCAGGAACTCCTCGGTGACGACCTGGAACAGCCGCCAGTTGGAGTCGTTGGGCTGGGCGCCGACGAACCCGCCGAGCCAGGCGGCGACCCGCTGGCGGACCGTGTCGGGAAGGGCGTCCCAGATCCACGGGCGCGTCTCGTGCAGGGCGATCGCGATGGCCGCGGCCTCCACCATCGACTGCGCGCGGTCGGTGATGGCCGGCCAGTGCTCGGGACTTGCCGGGTCGGTGCCCGCGGCCAGCCCGGCGGCGTAGCGCTCGATCAGGTCGCGGATGCGGGTGCTGCCGGGTTCGTCATGGCCGCCGGCGCCCGCGATGCGGCAGGCGGCGAGGGTGAACGACCGGGCGTAGCCCTCGAGTCCGTCCGACCAGGTGCCGGAGTGGCTGGTCCGCCCGGGCAGCCGGTACTGGGCTCTGTGCGGCGAGGCGTAGGGGAGCAGCGCGGCCAGCATGCGGTCTGCGGCGGCCTCCCAGTGGGCCCGGGTGTAGCCGGTGTACGGCGACAACTCCGGGTCCAGGGGCGGTTGCTGGTGGGAATCGGCCAAGAGGTTCGGCGCGGTCATGCCGGTTCGGGCCCTTTCATGGGGTGCGCTCCGCTGGGGGCGCGGCGACGCTTTCGCGTACGACGATGTGAGTGCCGAGCACATGACGGGTGCTCAGGGAGTCCTCGGCCGAGCGCAGGGCGATGCGCACGGCCTCACGGCCCAGTTCCTCCGCGGGAGTGCGGACCGTGGTCAGCGGCGGATGGAAGTCCGCCGCCAGGGGGATGTCGTTGTAGCCGACGACGGAGATGTCGTCGGGGACGCGCAGGCCGGCGTCGGCGATGGCCCGCAGGGCGCCGGCGGCCACCATGTCGTCCCCGGCGAACACGGCCGTGAACTCCGGTCCGCCCTTGAGGAGTTCGGCCATGGCGCGCTGCCCGTTGGCACGGCCCAGGCCGCAGTCCACGACGTGCGCGGCCTGCGGCGGCAGCCGGTGCTCGGCCAGCGCGGCCCGGTATCCGGCGACGCGGGCGTCCAGGGCCGTGTTGCCCGGCAGGCCGCCCAGGAAGACGATCTTCCGGTGGCCGGCGGACAGCAGATGGCTGGTGATCGCGCGGGCGCCCGCCTCGTTGTCGAACTCGACCACCAGGGCGGGGATGTCCGGACCGGGTGCCGGGCGCCCGCACAGCACGAGCCGGGAGCCCGCGGCGTCCAGGGCCTGCGCGTACTGGGCGACGCGCGCGCGGTAGTCGTCGTCCTCGACGACACCGCCGACCAGGATCACCAGCCGGGCGCCCTCCTCCCGCATGAGCTGGACGAACTCCAGCTCCCGCTGCGGCTCGCCACCGGTCTGGCCGACCAGGCAGAGCCAGCCGTGGGCGGCGGCCTCCGCCTCGACGCCCTCGGCCACGTGCGCGTAGAAGGGGCTGGTGACCTGCCGCACCAGGACGGCGACCATCTTCCGGCCGCCGCCCACCAGCGCGCGGGCGTGCGCGTTGGCCACGTAGTCCAGGGCCTGCGCGGCACGCAGCACCCTGGCCCGGGTGGTCTGCGGAACCGGGTAGTTGCCGCTGAGGACCCGGGAAGCGGTGGCGACGGACACGCCTGCCCGCTCTGCCACGTCCCGGATGGTGACCCGCCGCTTCGCCGCCATGTCGCTCCTGTCTCCAGCCCCTGCTGCCCTGTACGCCATCGACGCCTCACGTGTTCGCGGCGTGTTCCCTGGCGTACTCGTCGGCCATTCTGTCGCCGCCGCCCGAGCGCCACTTGCTGATGGCGCCGTCCAGCGCGGACAACGGCGCCCGGCCGGCGATCACGGAGGTGATCGTGTCGTCCATGCCCGCCTTGAGCGTGGTGCCCTGCGCGTTGAAGGTGGCGGACTGCAAGCCGAACGACGCGTCGCGGATGGCGACCGGCACCACCTTCTGCTGCCACGCGTGCAGGGCGCGGGTCGCGTCGGGGAAGCCCGGGACGAACAGCACCTGCGGGCCCTCGGCCAGGTAGCGGAACGGCAGGTTGGTGATGTTCTCGACCTGGCCGAGCTTGGTGGGCACCGGCGAGCCGCCCTTGTCGCGGGTGAAGTGCACGCCCTCCACGCCGAAGTGGGTCAGCTCGTACTCCTTGGTGCCGAACGGGGCCGCCAGGTAGTCCAGGACGCGCAGCAGCAGCTGGATGCGCTCCTTGCTCGCCTTCTTCAGGATCGTGTAGCCGAACGAGCGCCGGGCGGCGACGACGCCGCCGGGAGTGCCGTCGACGGCGTACGGCACCGCGGGCGCCGGCGTCAGCAGGCCCTTGGAGTCCGGGTACAGCGCCGTGTAGTTGCCGAACCCGTTCTGCAGCGAGCCGATGGTGCCGTTGAGCATCAGCGTGTACGCGTCCGAGGTGGACAGCGACGTGGAGTCCGGGTGGTAGCAGCCGTCCTTGCGCAGTTGCGCCTGGAAGGCGACGGCCGCCTTGAACCGCTCGTCGGTGTAGCCGGCGTGGAAGGCCCCCTTGCTGTCCACCGCCCAGCCCTGCGGAGCGTTGTGCGCCGCGGAGTGCACGTTGTTGTTGAAGTCCGACCCCTTCGCCGAACCGAGCGCGTACGTCTTCCCGTGCGTCGCCTTCTTCGCGACGGCGGCGAAGTCGTCCGAGGTCCAGCCGTCGTGCATGCCGGCGCCGGTGAACATGCCCTGGTTGAGCCACAGCGTCGAGCCGGGGATCGGCCGCTCCAGCGGGATGCCGTAGATCCTGCCGCCGATGCGGCCCATGTCCCGCCATGCCTGGGCGGGGATCCCGGCCAGGTTGGGGTAGTCCTTGACGGCCTCGCCCGACAGGTGCGGCGTCAGGTCCTCGGCCCGGACCTGGACGAACTGGGCCTCGCGCGGCAGCACGAAGCCGGAGAACATGTTGATGATGTCGGGCAGCGAGCCGGGGTCGCCGGCCATCACCGTGGCCATCTTGGCCTGGTAGTCGTCCGTGGGGATGACGGTGTACTCGATCTTGACGCCGAGCGCCTTCTCCACGGCCTTCCAGTACTGGTTGCCCGCCTCGGGCTTGGGCGGCGTGCCGAAGGTGACCGACATGACCTTGATCGTCGAGCCGTCGCCCGGGGTGCGCGCGACCGAGCCGACCAGGTTCGAGGGGTAGGAGGTGAAGCCGGCCTGGACGCCCGCGGTGGTGGGGGCCAGGTCCGGCGTCGGGCCGGCGGCCGGGTGGTACGCGGGCCAGGGGGCGAGCTTCTTGCCCGCGTTGGACACGTCGCCGCCCGACGTGGTCGAGGTGCAGGCGCTCAGCAGTCCGGGGACGGAGACCGCGGCACCGGTCGCGGCGATGGAGCGCAGCAGGGTGCGCCGGGACATTCTGGACATGGGAGGGTGGCCTTTCGGGGGAGTGCGGCCGTTCGAGGGTGTGCGGGGACGGGGGCCGGGACGTCAGCTCTTGATGGCGCCGGTGAGCACGCCCTTGGTGAAGTACTTCTGCAGGAAGGGGTAGGCGAGCAGGATCGGCACGGTGGCCATCACCACGACCGCCATCTGGATCGTCTGCGGCGCGTTGACCGCGCCGTCGCCCAGCGTCGTGTCGGTCAGCCCCGATCCGGCCACGACGTAGGTGCGGAGCACCTGTTGCAGGGGCCAGTGGTCGCTGTTGAGGTACAGCGAGGCGTAGAACCAGGAGTTCCAGTACGAGACGGCGTAGAACAGGCCGACGACGGCGAGTGCGGCCTTCGACAGCGGGAGCACGATCGACCACAGCACCCGCAGGTCGCCGGCACCGTCGAGCCGTCCCGCCTCGTACAGCTCCTCGGGGATGCCCTGGAAGAACCCGCGCAGCACGATCAGGTTGAACACGTTGACCAGCAGCGGAAGGATCAGCGAGGAGTAGCTGTTGAGCAGGCCCAGGTTCTTGACGAGCAGGAAGCTGGGGATCATCCCGGGCGGGAAGAGGAAGGTGAACAGGATGAGCAGCAGCACCGGCCGGCCGCCCGCGACCCGGGGGCGCGCCAGCGCGTAGGCGAGGGTCACCGTGCACAGCAGGCTCAGCGCCGTGCCCACGAGGGTGACGCCGAGACTGACGCCCAGGGCGTGGGTGACGATGCCGCCCTGAAGGATGTCGTGGTACGCCCTGAGCGTCGGGTGCTCGGGCCACAGCACCCAGCCGCCGTTGGCCACCACCTCCCGCTGCGAGGCGAGCGAGGTGGAGACGACGACCAGGAAGGGCACGCAGACCAGGGCGACGACCACCACGAGCGCCACGGCCTTGGCGGACTGGGTGACGGGCTTCGGCTTCTCCATCCAGCCGGGCCGCACGGTTGCGCTCACTTGTAGACCCCCTGCTCACCGAGCCGATGGGCGATCTTGTTCGCCGCGTAGACCAGCACCGCGCCGATCACGCCCTTGAACAGGCCCGCGGCGACGGCCAGTCCGTAGTCGCCGCCGACGATGCCGCGGTAGTAGACGAAGGTGTCGATGACTTCGGCGGCCTGCGGGCCCACCGCGTCGCGCTGCAGCAGCATCTGCTCGAAGCCCACCGAGAGGATGTCGCCGAGCCGCATGATGAGCAGCAGGACGACCACCGGGCGGATGGCCGGCAGCGTGACGTGCCAGAACCGCCCCCAGGGGCCGGCGCCGTCGATCGCGGACGCCTCGTACAGCTGCTCGTCGACCTGCGACAGCGCAGCGAGGAAGATGATCGTGCCCCAGCCGGTGTCCTTCCAGATCACCTGGGCGATCAGCAGCGGCTTGAACGCGTCCGGGTTCCCGATGATGTCGACCGTGTGCAGGCCCGCGTCGCCCAGGTACCCGTTCAGCATGCCGGTGCCGCCCAGCACTTGCTGGAACATCGCCACGACGATGACCCAGGAGATGAAGTGCGGCAGGTACACCACCGACTGCACGAAGCGCCGCACCGTCGACCAGGTGAGGCTGTGCAGCAGCAGCGCGAGGGCCAGCGGGACCGGGAAGTAGAACACCAGCTGGAGCAGCGCGATCCAGGCGGTGTTGAGGACCGCGTGCCAGAACGCGCTGTCCCCGAAGAGCTGCTGGAAGTTGCCGAAGCCGGTCCAGGGGCTGCCCCACAGGCCGGCGAACGGCACGTAATCCTTGAACGCGACGACGTTGACGATCAGCGCGCCGTACTGGAAGACCAGGAAGTAGGCCAGCCCCGGCACCATCAGCAAGAACAGCGTCCAACTGCGACGTCTGTGAAAACCTTTTCGTTTGATCGGAGCATCCGGCGAACGATGATGGCCGTCGGAGGCCGTCGCCTTTCCTGGGAGCTCCCGTATCAGCGCCGCCACGGCGCCTCCTCACCATCGGGTGCTGGGTGAGCGGTAGTTAAAACGTTTCCAGGCCTCGCGTCAACGGATCTGACACGAATCGCAGGCGGGAGCCGCGACCCGGCCGGTGATATGCCTGAGTTGTAGCGGTATCCCCTGTGAATCGGTTCATCCCGGGGCCTGGTTGGGCGGCACGGGACGCCGAAGTCGCGGTCGCCGGCGGGCCGTTGCGGCCTGACGCTCACTCAACGCGTGGGATCAGGAGCCCGCCATCCCGCAAGTCGGCGATGGATAAACGCAGTTCATGCGGCATGCGGAGGATGACCGGCGCCGCGAGAAGCGTGCTCGTACCTTCCTGTGACTCTGCGCGATGGCTTGACACGACTCCCGGGCGGGCTTAGAACGATTCATCGTTCGCGCTCTGTCCGACGCACGGCCTGCTTCGCTCTCCACCACCCGGCGACGCCGCCGTCGACATGCGCAGCACATCCCGGCTTTCTCGCCCCCGCTTCCGCGCTCCCTTTCGCGTAGTTCCCACCTGACTGGAGTCTGTCCATGCCTGAGGGGTCCCCGCTCAACCGACGTACGTTCCTCGGCGGCGCATCGATCGCCGCGGCGGCCCTCGCCCTCGGCTCCGCCGGCCGCGCGGACGCCGCCGGCCCACCACCGGCCTCGGCCGCGACCGGCTCCTCGACCGGTGCCGCCCAGGGAGCGGACCTGCACTGGCTGGACGGCCGGCCCGCCGCCACCACCGGGGCGGCCTGGGGCGTCCCCTGGCCGCAGGGCCAGGTCGCCGCGAGCACCGCGTTCGCGCTCCGGGACAGCGGCGGCGACCAGGTGCCCGTGCAGTCCTGGCCGCTGGCCTACTGGCCCGACGGGACGCTGAAGTGGACCGGCCACGCCGTGTCCTCCACCGCCGCCCTCACCGACGGCTACCACCTGGCGCCGGGGACACCGGCCGCCCCCGAGCAGCCGGTGACCGTGACCCGCAGCGGCGACGAGATCCGCCTGGCCAACGGCGTGCTGGACCTGCGCCTGGCCGCGAGCGGCCCGGTGGCGATCCGCTCGCTCGCCCGCTCCGGGCGCACCACCGCCTCGGGCGGCCGGCTGGTGCTGATGCTGCAGGACAGGCCCGACGACAACGACGGCCCGCGGCACACCTCGTGGAGCGGGGTCGTCGAGAGCGCCGACATCGAGCAGTCCGGGCCGGTGCGCGCGGTGGTCAGGCTGACCGGCCGCTACCGGCAGGACACCCCGCCGCGGTACGGCAACGGCGGCCGGGCGATCCTGCCCTGGACGATGCGCGTGTACCTGGGCGCGGGCGACGCATCGCTGCGCGTGATGCACGAGTTCGTCTGGGACGGCGACCCCTCCAAGGACTTCGTCCGCGGCCTCGGCCTTCAGCTCGACGTGCCGATGAGCGACCAGCCGTACGACCGGCACATCCGCTTCGCCGGCCCCGACAACGGCGTGTGGGGCGAGTCGGTGGTCGGCCTGACCGGCCTGCGCCGCGACCCGGGGGCGGCGGTGCGCGCCGCCCAGATCGCCGGCACCGCGACGCCCCCGATCTCCACCTGGGAGGCCACCACCAAGGCGGAGTGGCAGGATCTGCCCAAGTGGGCGGACTTCAGCCTGGTGCAGCACTCGGCGGCGCAGGCCGTGGTGTGGAAGCGCACCTCCGCCGCGTCCGCATGGCTCAAGCACGCCGGCTTCGCCGACCGCGCCCCCGGCTTCGGCTACGTCGGCGGCGTCAGCGGCGGCCTCGGCGTGGGCCTGCGGGACTTCTGGGAGCAGTTCCCGCGCGCCCTGGACGTGCGCGACGCCGCGGGCGACACCGCGACGGTCACCCTGTGGTCCTGGTCGCCGCACGCCGGGGCGATGGACCTGCGCGCCTACGACACCGCGAGCCACGGCCTCGACCTGGCCTACGAGGACGACCGCTACGGCTTCGGCCTGTCCACCGGCATGGCCCGGTCGACGGACATGCAGCTGTGGGCGTTCGACACCACGCCCTCGCGCGACGCCGTCGGCGTGCTGGCCGGCGCGCTCGCCTCCCGCCCGCAGCTGGTCACCGACCCGAAGACGTACCACGGCGTCGGCGTGTTCGGCCGGTGGAGCCTGCCCGACCGCAGCACCCCGGGGCGCAGGCAGCTGGAGGACACCCTGGCGAGCAACGTCGCGTTCTACGCCGGGCAGGTCGAGCAGCGCCAGTGGTACGGGTTCTGGGACTACGGCGACGTCATGCACAGCTACGACGGCGATCGGCACGTCTGGCGTTACGACGTCGGCGGATACGCGTGGGACAACGCCGAGCTCGGCTCCGACGCGGCCCTGTGGTACCAGTTCCTCCGCACGGGAGACCCGCAGACCTTCCACCTCGCGCGGGCCATGACCCGGCACGTCACCGAGACCGACATGATCCGCACCGGGCCGTTCGCCGGCCTCGGCTCGCGGCACGACGTGCAGCACTACGCCGACGGCGGCAAGGAGCCCCGCGTCTCCGAGGCGTACACCAAGCGCTTCATGTACTACCTGACCGCCGACGAGTTCGTCGGCGACGCCATGCGGGTGCCGCTGCAACTGGACACCACGCTGCTGGCGTACCCGCCGCTGCGCGACTACCTGGCCACCCCCGCCGGCGTGCCCACCGTGATCCGCATCGGCCCCGACTGGTACGCGCTGGCCAGCAACTGGCTCACCGAGTGGGAGCGCACCGGCGACACCAGGTGGCGCGACCGCATCGTCACCGGCATGCGGGACATCGCCGGGCTCCCCGCCGGGCTGTTCACCGGACAGCAGGGCGGCGCCGTCGGCTACGACCCCGCCACCGGCCACATCAGCGACCTGAAACTCGGCGGCGACTGGGGCAAGGTCAACCTGACCATGGTGTTCTGCGGCGAGCAGATCATGTGGGAGACCACCGGCCTGATCGACGTGCCCGAGTTCCGGGCGAAGCTGCTGGAGTTCTGCCGCTACGTGCAGGCGCCGGCCGCGGAGATCACCGACCACTTCGGCTTCAAGTTCACCACCAGCGCCCCGGGTGTCTTCTACTCGCGGATGACCGCCTGGGCCGGCGAGCAGACCGGCGAACCGGCGGTGCAGCAGCGCGGCTGGGACGCGTTCTTCGGCGACGGCGGCGGCACGCCCTGGACCGCGCCGGCCCGGATCGACGGATCCGCGGTGTTCAGCGGGGTCGACGAGGTCCCGGGCATGGGCACCAACGGGTTCGCGCAGAACACCCTCGCGATGATCGCGCTGCTTGCCGTCGCGCCCGACCAGGCACCGTGACACGGCGTCCCCCACCCGCCGCCTCCCGCACCGGCTCCTCACCCACACCCTCAAGGGAGCACCCATGAACGGGATCACCCGCCTGCTGGCCGCGCTCGCGGTCACCACGGCCGCGACCGCCCTGCCGGGAACCGCTGTCGCGGCACCGGGCGCGCCCCTGCCAGGCGACCAGATCGCCCAGCACTGCGCGCAAGGCACCGAAGGAACCGGCCTGACCTGTTCCTTCGACGTCCCGCCCGGCGCGTACGAGGTGCACGTGGCCCTCGGCAGCCGCACCGCCGCCGCGAACACCGGAGTGGAGGTCGAGGCGAACAGGACCGTGATCGCACCGGTGGCCACCGCGGCGGGCCACCTCGCGGTGCGGAACGTCACCGTCGACGTGCGCACCCCGGAGAGCATGCCCGACGGCCAGGAGGGCGACGGCACTCCGGGCTTGCAGTTGAAGTTCACCGGCTCGGCCCCCGAAGTGGCCGGCCTCCAGGTCACGGCCCGTCCGCACGCCCCCCGACTGTTCATCGTCAGCGATTCCACAGCGTGCGACTGGCTCAACACGGTCCAGCGCGGCTGGGGG
>WRCZ01000018.1 GCA_009783685.1 Actinomycetes bacterium | reverse complement strand
CGGGTCGCGGTGGCCGTGGCCAGGACGCCGCCCTCCAGGGTGAGCAGCGCGGCCGCGGTGTCGACGTCGCCCGCCGCGCGGAAGAACTCCTCGCCCTCGTTCGTGCCGACCGCGTACACCTCGGTGACCTCGCGCCCGGTCACCCAGCGCACGAGGTCGAAGTCGTGGATCAGGCAGTCCCGGTACAGGCCGCCGGAGAGCGGCACGTACGCGGCCGGCGGCGGCGCCGGGTCGGAGCTGACGGTCCGCACCGTGTGCAGCCGGCCCACCCGCCCGTCCCGCAGCGCCTCGCGGGCGGCCGCGTACCCCGCGTCGAAGCGCCGCTGGAATCCGACCTGCAGCAGCGCCCCGGCCTTGGCGACCGCGTCCAGCGCCGCGACCGTGCCGGCCAGGTCCACGGCGATCGGCTTCTCGCAGAACGCGGGGATGCCGGCCCGCGCGGCGCTGGCGACCAGTCCGGCGTGCGCGGCCGTCGCGGAGGCGATCACCACCGCGTCCGGTCCGCCGGAGAGCAGCCGGTCCACCGGCAGGGTGCCCGCGTCCAGACGCGCCGCGACCTCACGGGCCCGTTCCGGATCGGCGTCCGCGATCACCAGCTCGCTCACGGCGGGATGCGCCGCCAGCGTCCCGGCGTGGAAGGCGCCCATCCGCCCTGCGCCGAGTAGTCCGATCCGCATGACCTGCTCCTGCCCTCGGAAGAACCGGAAGAATTCGGGAGAACACGACGAATGATGATATTCGGGAGGGTGAGACGCGGTGGCGGTGCGCGGCCGCCCACCTTTGCGCTGCCTGACCTTTGCACCGCCCGACCTTTGCGCCGACCGACCTTCCGTGCTGCCCGCACCCTGTCAACGTTATGTCCTGATATGGGAACATCCTGGCATCGCGTCCGGCGACCACGCGCCCACGGCGCCCTCGGTGGTGTGCCCAGGCGCACGAAGCCCAGCCGCAGCCCGCGCGCACACCGACGCGCATGCCGACGACCAGGCGCCGCCACCGCCGCGGCTCGCCGAGGACCGGAAAAGCCGGGGCCGGAGGATCAGGACGGGGAGGGCCGGAAGACAGGGAGAGCCCGGGGAGAGCCCGGGAGCCGAGCCCCGCAACAGCCCCGGCCCAGCACCCCCGCACCCGCCCCGTCCGGGCCTGAGGACAGGCCCCGCACCCCCTTGACGGATACTGGGGCCCCCGGGAAGGTCACTCGCAGCACTTCGATGCACAGGTCTCCCGGCTGCACCACGCACAGGACGGAAAGGCAGGGCCACGTGGCGAAGGCAAGGGCTGGACGGAGAAGGAGCTCCGCCCACGGGCGGGTCCTCGGCATACTCTGCGCGGTCGTGGCGACGGCCCTGGGCGCCGGCGCGCTGGCCGGGTGCAGCAGCACCGGCGGCAAGCGCGCGGAGGACCGGGCGAAGCGGCTCGCGGCCAACGGCTCGGCCGTCAACACCCCGCACTGGACCTTCGCCATGGTCACCCACTCCGGCGCCGGCGACACCTTCTGGGACATCGTCCAGAGCGGCGCCAAGCAGGCCGCGGCCAAGGACAACATCAAGTTCCTGTACTCCAACAGCGACCAGGGCGACCAGCAGGCGCAGCTGGTGCAGGCCGCGATCGACCAGCACGTCGACGGGCTGATCGTCACCCTCGCCAAGCCCGACGCCATGAAGGACGCGGTGGCGAGGGCCGAGAAGGCCGGCATCCCGGTGATCACCATCAACTCCGGGTCCGAGGACTCCAAGAAGTTCGGGGCGCTCACCCACATCGGCCAGGACGAGACGGTGGCCGGCAACGCGGTCGGCGAGGAGCTGAACAAGCGCCACAAGCAGCACGCCCTGTGCATCCTGCACGAGCAGGGCAACGTCGGCCACGAGCAGCGCTGCGCCGGTGCCAAGGCCACCTTCGGCGGCCGGATGGACAACCTCTACGTCAACGGCACCAACATGCCGGACGTGCAGTCCGCGATCCAGGCCAAGCTGCAGTCGGACAAGAGCATCGACTCGGTCGTCACCCTCGGCGCGCCCTTCGCGGCCACCGCCGCCAAGGCCAAGCAGCAGGCCGGGTCCGGCGCCGAGATCGACACCTTCGACCTGAACGCGCAGGTCGCCACCGAACTCAAGGACGGCACGATCGGCTTCGCCGTCGACCAGCAGCCGTACCTGCAGGGCTACGAGGCGATCGACCTGCTGTGGCTCTACCGCTACAACGGCGACAGCCTCGGCGGCGGCAAGCCGGTGCTGACCGGCCCGCAGATCGTCACCAAGGACGACGCCGACGCCCTGCTGTCGTACACCAAGCGGGGTACCCGGTGAGCGTCCTCACCCCGCCCGCCACGGCGCGCGACGAACGGCTGGCCCCCCGGTCGCTGGGCCGCCGGATGCTGGCCCGGCCGGAGCTGGGCGCGGTGGTCGGCGCGGCCGCGGTCTTCGTCTTCTTCTCGGTCGTCGCCGACTCGTTCCTGCAGGCGTCCAGCCTCGGCACCGTGCTCTACGCCTCGTCCACCATCGGGATCATGGCGGTGCCGGTGGCGCTGCTGATGATCGGCGGCGAGTTCGACCTGTCGGCCGGTGTGATGGTCACCAGCTCCGCGCTGATCTCCTCGATGTTCAGCTACCAGATGACCGCGAACACCTGGGTGGGCGTGGGCGTCTCGCTGGTCGCCACGCTCGCCCTCGGCGCGTTCAACGGGATCATGCTGGTGCGCACGAAGCTGCCCAGCTTCATCATCACGCTGGGCACGTTCCTCATGCTCACCGGCCTGAACCTGGGCCTGACCAAGCTGATCAGCGGCACCGTGTCCACCAAGTCGATCGCCGACATGGAGGGCTTCCCCGCCGCCCGGGACGTGTTCGCCTCGCACTGGACGATCGGCTCGGTCGACCTTCAGGTGACGATCCTGTGGTGGATCGGCCTGGTCGCGGTCGCCACCTGGGTGCTGCTGCGCACCCGCGCCGGCAACTGGATCTTCGCCGCCGGCGGCAACGCCGAGGCGGCCCGCGCGGTGGGCGTGCCGGTCGCCCGCACCAAGGTCGGCCTCTACATGGCCGTGGCCTTCTGCGCCTGGATCTCCGGGCAGCACCTGCTGTTCTCGTTCGACGTGGTGCAGTCCGGCGAGGGCGTGGGCAACGAGTTCCTGTACATCATCGCGGCCGTCATCGGCGGCTGCCTGATGACCGGCGGCTACGGCAGCGCGATCGGCTCCGCGGTCGGCGCGTTCATCTTCGGCATGACCAGCAAGGGCATCGTCTACGCGCAGTGGAACCCGGACTGGTTCAAGTTCTTCCTCGGGGCGATGCTCCTGCTCGCCACCCTGCTCAACGCCTGGGTCCGCAGGCGTGCGGAGGCCAGCACATGACCGACACCACGACCCCGGCCGAGGACGGGCGCACCCCGCTGGTCTCGCTGACCGACGTGGCCAAGTCCTACGGCAGCGTCCGCGCGCTGCACGGCGTCTCGCTGGACGTGCACGCCGGCGAGATCACCTGCGTGCTCGGCGACAACGGCGCGGGCAAGTCGACCCTGATCAAGATCATCGCCGGGCTGCACCCGCACGACGCCGGCACCTACACCGTCGAGGGCGAGCCGGTGCGGCACGCCTCGCCCCGCGAGGCGCTGGACCGCGGCATCGCCACCGTCTACCAGGACCTGGCGGTCGTGCCGCTGATGCCGGTGTGGCGGAACTTCTTCCTCGGCTCGGAGCCGACCAGGGGCCGCGGGCCGCTGCGCCGGCTCGACGTGGCCACCATGCGCGCCACCACCCGCCAGGCGCTGCTGCGGATGGGCATCGACCTGCGCGACGTCGACCAGCCGATCGGCACCCTGTCCGGCGGCGAGCGGCAGTGCGTGGCCATCGCGCGGGCCGTCCACTTCGGCGCCAAGGTGCTGGTGCTCGACGAGCCGACCGCCGCGCTCGGCGTCAAGCAGTCGGGTGTCGTGCTCAAGTACGTCGCCGCGGCCCGCGACGCGGGCCTGGGTGTGGTGCTCATCACGCACAATCCCCACCACGCGTATCTGGTGGGGGATCGTTTCGTCCTTCTCAAGCGTGGCGCGATGTCCGGCAGCCACCTCAAGGAGGACATTACGCTGGACGAGCTGACCCGGGAGATGGCCGGGGGCAGCGAGCTCGACGAGCTGACCCACGAACTGAGCCGTACACCGGCTGCCACCGACGCGGCGGCGGCCGCCGATCCGGAGACCACCGCTTGAGTGCCTATCGTGAACGTGTTTACCGCGGCGGTGCCGCCCGTGCCACCGTGTGGCGCAACGTCAGCGGGATGGACCGGCGCGAGCGGCGCTCGCACCTGACCGCCCCGCGCGTGCCCACCGTCGGCATCGACATCGGCGGCACCAAGGTGATGGCCGGGGTGGTCGACGCCGACGGCAACATCCTGGAGAAGCTGCGCACCGAGACGCCGGACAAGTCCAAGAGCCCCAAGGTCGTCGAGGACACCATCGTCGAGCTGGTGCTCGACCTGTCCGAGCGGCACGACGTGCACGCGGTCGGCATCGGCGCCGCCGGCTGGGTGGACGCCGACCGCTCCCGGGTGCTGTTCGCCCCGCACCTGTCGTGGCGCGACGAGCCGCTGCGCGACCGGCTCTCCGAGCGGCTGCTGGTCCCGGTCATGGTCGACAACGACGCCAACACCGCCGCCTGGGCGGAGTGGCGGTTCGGCGCCGCCCGCGGCGAGCCCGACCTGGTGATGATCACCCTCGGCACCGGCATCGGCGGCGCCATCCTGGAGGACGGCCAGGTCAAGCGGGGCCGCTACGGGGTGGCCGGCGAGTTCGGCCACATGCAGGTGGTGCCCGGCGGGCACCGCTGCCCGTGCGGCAACCGCGGCTGCTGGGAGCAGTACAGCTCCGGCAACGCCCTGGTCAGGGAGGCGCGCGAACTCGCGGTCGCCGACTCCCCGGTGGCGTACGGGATCATCGACCGGGTCGGCGGCAACGTCCGGGACATCACCGGACCGCTGATCACCGAACTGGCCCGGCAGGGCGACGCGATGTGCGTCGAGCTGTTCCAGGACATCGGTCAGTGGCTGGGCGTCGGCATCGCCAACCTGGCCGCCGCCCTCGACCCGTCCTGCTTCGTCATCGGCGGCGGGGTCAGCGCCGCCGACGAGCTGCTCATCGCCCCCGCCAGGGACGCCTTCCGGCGCACCCTGACCGGGCGCGGCTACCGCCCCGAGGCGCGTATCGTCCGCGCCGAACTGGGCCCGGAGGCCGGCATGGTCGGCGCCGCGGACCTGGCCCGGCTGGTGGCCCGCCGCTTCCGCCGCGCCAACCGGCGCCGCGTCGAGCGGTACGAGCGCTACGGCCGGGTCGCCGGGCGCGAGGCGGCCGACTCATGACCACCAGCCCCGACCAGCGCACCCCCGACAGCGCTCCCGACCAGCACGGGCAGGACGGCCTCGTCACGGAGCACGCGGCGGACCAGCGCCCGCCCGAGCCGCGTGCCGCCGGGACCCGCACCGCGGAGCCGCTCGCGCCGGAGCAGGGCGCGCGCGGCGCCGACACCCGCACCCCGAAGCAGCGGCGCCCCGGCGCCGCTCCGGCGCCCGCGGCCGCCGGGTCCGCGGCGGCCCCGCGGGACCTGCCGCGCTGGGTGCGGTGGACCGTCCTGCCGCTGCTGGTCCTGGTCCCCCTCGGCTACGTGATCATCTCGGCCCAGCAGAGCCGGGAGAGTGGCGAGAGCAAGCAGCAGGAGGCCGCCTCCCGCCACATGACCTTCGGCTACTACCCGAGCGCGCTGCAGCAGCGCATCTACGAGATGCCGATCCCGTACGGCGCCGCGCACGTCGGCTACCTGGAGACCAACTCCTGGGACACCAGCGTGCTGTACACGCAGTTCACCACCACCGCGGGCGGGCTCGACACCTTCCTGGCCAAGGTCGGCACCAGCCGCGAGGCGCTGCACGCCGGCGCGTCCGACATCTCCGCGTCCCAGGCCCGCGCGGCGGGCTGGACGTTCACCGGGCCCGGCCCGTGGACCGGCATCAGCATGCACAAACCCGGCGACAAGCCCGACCACGCCATCACCGTGGACCTGCACGACCCCGACGTCCCCACCGTGTACGTGGTCTCCACCGTCAATTTCCAGCACGGCTTCCGCGGCAACTGACGCCGCTCGCAAGGGAGTCGGCGCGCGCCGGCGGGCGGACCGGCGCGCGGCCGCGAGCCCCCGCCCCTACCCGTCTGTTGCCGTCCCCCGATCCCTGGGTAGCGTGTGAGCCGATGAGCGAGACGACCGATATGACGGCTGCCGGGTCCGGTACGTACGCCACCACGTACGCCGACGGTCACGACCTGTACGAGGACCGTGACGATCTGCTCCAGCCGCCGCTGCAGTACCGCTTCGACGGTCCCGACGACGCACCCGTGGTGGTCCTCGGCCCCGCGCTGGGCGCCACCTGGCACATGTGGGACCGCCAACTCCCGGTGCTCACCGGCACCTGGCGGGTGCTGCGGTACGAACTGCCCGGCCACGGCGGCGCGCCCGCCGAGCCCGCCGCCTCCGTCGACGACCTGGCCCGGCGCCTGCTGGCCGTGCTCGACGACGAGGGCATCGACAGCTTCGGGTACGCCGGTTGCGGCCTCGGCGCGGCCGTCGGCGCCCGGCTGGCGCTGCTGCGGCCCGACCGGGTCGCCGCGCTCGCCCTGGTCTCGGCCGCCGCCCGCTACGCCACCGCCGACACCTGGCGGCAGCGCGGCGTGGTCGTCCGCGCCAACGGCCTGGAGCGCACCGCGCAGGCCACACCGGAGCGCTGGTTCACCGAGGCGTTCCTGGCCACCCAGCCGGCCATCACCGAGTGGGCGGTGCAGATGGTCGGCACCACCGACACCGCCTGCTACGTCGCGGCCTGCGAGGCGCTCGCCGCGTTCGACATCCGCGAGTCGCTCGGCGGCATCACCGTGCCGACGCTCGTGGTGGCCGGCGCCGACGACACCGAGACCCCGCCCGCCGACGCCCGGATGCTGGTCGCCGGCATCCCCGACGCGCGCCTGGCCGTCGTCCCCGCCACCGGCCACCTCGCGCCCGTCGAGGAGCCGGCCGCCGTCGGCGACCTGCTCGCCCGGCACTTCGACACCGCCTGGGACCGCACGGTGCCGTCCGCGCCGTTCGCCCCCGCCCCGCCGCCGGTGCCGCCGCGCCCGCCCGCGCTGCCGTCCGGCGCACCCGCGGCGCCCGACCGCTACGCCGAGGGACTGCGGATCCGCCGGGAGCTGGTCGGCGACGCCGAGGTGGACGCCGCGCAGGCCCGCGCCGAGGGCTTCGGCGCCGGCTTCGACGCGTTCGCCACCCGCTTCGGCTGGGGCGAGGTGTGGACCAGGCCCGGCCTGGACCGCCGCACCCGCAGCTTCCTCACCCTGTCCGTGCTGACCGCGCTCGGCCGGCTCGGCGACCTGGCCGACCACACCCGCGCCGCGCTGCGCAACGGCCTGACCCCGGCCGAGATAGAAGAGGCGCTGCTGCACACCGCCGTCTACTGCGGCCTGCCCGCCGCCCAGGCAGCGGTGGACGCGGCGCGCCCGGTGATCGAGCAGGAGACTGCGAGCGACTGACACCCGGAGGAAAATGGGTGCCATGAAGTTGACCAAGAAAGTGCACTCCTGCGTGCGACTGGAGAAGGACGGGCGGACGCTCGTCATCGACCCCGGCACCTTCAGCGAGCCGGACGCGGCGGCCGGCGCCGACGCGATCCTCGTCACCCACGAGCACCCCGACCACTTCAACGAGGAACGGCTGCGCACCGGCCTCGACGCCAACCCCGCCGCCGAGCTGTGGACGCTGGCCAGCGTGGCCGACCAGGTCTCCGCCGCGTTCCCCGGCCGGGTGCACACCGTCGGCGAGGGCGACGCCTTCACCGCGGCGGGCTTCGAGGTGCAGGTGCACGGGCAGCTGCACGCGGTGATCCACCCCGACATCCCGCGGATCACCAACGTCGGCTACCTCGTCGACGGATCGGTGTTCCACCCCGGTGACG
The DNA here is from genome assembly GCA_009783685.1 of Actinomycetes bacterium. GTDB lineage: Bacteria > Actinomycetota > Actinomycetes > Streptomycetales > Streptomycetaceae > Actinacidiphila. The sequence continues at coordinate 14,025 of WRCZ01000018.1, read as the reverse complement.
CGCTGACCGTGCCCGGCGTCCCGGTCGACACCCTGCTGCTGCCGGTGATGGCCCCCTGGAACAAGATCTCCGAGGTCATCGACTACGTCCGCGAGGTCGCCCCGCGCCGCAGCGTCGACGTGCACGACGCGCTGCTCACCGACCTGGCCCGGCCCATCTACGACCGGCAGATCGGCGACCTGGGCGGCGCAGAGCACGTACGGCTGGCCCCCGGCGACCAGGCATGACGTCCCGCCGTGCCCGGGCTGTCGGACCGAGCCGCTAGGTTGAGGGACATGCGCATCGCGACCTGGAACATCAACTCCGTCACCGTCCGCCTGCCCCGCCTGCTGGCCTGGCTGGAGAGCACCGGGACGGACGTCCTGTGCCTGCAGGAGACCAAGTGCACCCAGGAGCAGTTCCCGCACGACGAGCTGCGCGCCATCGGCTACGAGGCCGCCGTCAACGCCGACGGCCGGTGGAACGGCGTGGCGCTGGTCTCCCGGGTGGGCCTGGAGGACGTGGTGTCCGGCCTGCCCGGCGGCCCGGAGTACGAGGGCGTCCAGGAGCCCCGCGCGGTCTCCGCGACCTGCGGCCCGGTCCGGCTGTGGTCGGTGTACGTGCCGAACGGCCGGGAGATCGGCCACGCCCACTACACCTACAAGCTGGCCTGGCTGGAGGCGCTGCGGGTGGCCACCGCGGACGACGCCGCGGGCGCGCGCCCGTTCGCGATCCTCGGCGACTACAACGTCGCCCCCACCGACGAGGACGTCTTCGACACGGCGTTCTTCGAGGGCCAGACGCACGTCACCGAGCCGGAGCGGGCGGCACTCGCCGCGCTGCGCGGCTCCGGGCTCGACGACGTGGTGCCGCGCCCGCTGAAGTACGACCGCCCGTACACCTACTGGGACTACCGCCAGCTCAGCTTCCCCAAGAACCGCGGCATGCGGATCGACCTGGTCTACGGCAACCAGCCGTTCGCCAAGGCGGTCTCGGACGCGTACGTGGACCGCGAGGAGCGCAAGGGCAAGGGCGCGTCGGACCACGCGCCGGTCGTCGTCGACCTCGACGTCTGAGCGGGCCGGAACGGGACGGGGCGCGCGTGACCCGTCCCGCGCGCCCTGTGGTCGCGGCGCACCCCGGGTGCCACGCTGGGCGGTATGGACATCCCCTTCCTCGGCAAGTGGCGCGAGCGGCACGCGATGCCGACCTGGTTCGCCGTGGCGGGCACGGGTGGTGACCGCGATCCGGCGTCGGTGGCCGAACTCCTGGCCGAGTGCGAACTGCTGCGCGAGCGCGCCGGCCACTACGGCGTCGAACTCGACAACTCCGCCGCGTCGTTGAGCGCCCTCGACCAGATCGTGCCGAGCTGGCGCGACGACCCCGACGTGATGAGCTGGCTCGGCAACGACGCGGGCCTCTACCTGGGCACGGTGATCCTGCACACCGTCCCCGGCGCCGCCTGGCAGGTCTGGCCCGACGGCCACCCGGTCATCCGCCTCTCCTCGGCCCGCGAGATCGACACCGTCGCCCTCGGCCACGCCTGGGCCGAGTCCGGCAGCCCGGAGCTCTCCCAGGTCCACGCCGAGGCGTCAGAGGACTGACGCACGAGCTCCTGGAGTGGCCGGCCGAGGAACGAGGCCGTCCGCGGAAGGAGTGAGCAGGAAGTCCGATATAGGCACAGTGGAGTGATGCACGAGCTCCCGGAGCGGCCGGCCGAGGAACGAGGCCGTCCGCGGAGGTGGGGGTGCCCCCGCCGGAGGTAGGGGGAGAGCAGGAAGTCCGATATAGGCACAGAGGACTGACGCACGAGCTCCCGGAGCGGCCGGCCGAGGAACGAGGTGGGGGAAGTCGGGGGCGGGGGTGGCGGATTAGTGCACTGGCGTCAGTCGGTGGTGACGCCGCGTCATCACGGTGGGGGATGGCACGGGCGTGTCAGGCCCGATGGCCCCGGGGCACCGGCGGGACCGTGCATCATGGCGCGAAGCGCACCCTCTTGCAACAGCATGAACCTGGAGGCTCGACGTGGACTCCCTTCAGCAGCTTCCTAACATCGGGGCGGTGCTGGCCGACCGGCTGCGCCGCGCGGGTGTGGGCGACGCGGTCGAACTGCGCCGCCTAGGCTCCGGCCGGGCCTTCGAGAAGATCCGGCCCGACCTTCCCGAGGACGCCTGCACCCACACCCTGCTGGCCCTCGAAGGCGCCCTGCGCGGCATGCGCTGGACCGCCATCCCGCAGACCGAGCGGGACACCCTGGTCAACCGCATCCTCGGCTGAACCCGGCCGAGCGATGCCCATATCCGGCCGTACCGAGCCGCTGATCCGGCTCACCGGGGTCAACAAGACCTTCGGCGGCCAGCACGTGCTGCGCGACATCGACCTGACGGTGCACCGCGGCGAGGTCGTGGCGGTCATCGGGCCGTCCGGCGCCGGGAAGTCCACGCTGTGCCGAGCCGTCAACCGGCTGGAAACGGTCGACTCCGGCACGATCACCATCGACGGGGAGCCGCTGCCCGCCGGCGGGCACGAACTGGCCCGGCTGCGCGCCCGGATCGGCATGGTCTTCCAGTCCTTCAACCTCTTCGCGCACCGCACGGTCCTGGAGAACGTCACCCTCGCCCCGCGCCGGATCCGCGGGCACCACCAGGCCGACGCCGAGCGGGACGCCCGCGACCTGCTGAACCGGGTGGGCGTGGTCGGGCACGACGACAAGTACCCGCGGCAGCTGTCCGGCGGGCAGCAGCAGCGCGTCGCGATCGCCAGGGCCCTGGCGATGAACCCCGACGTGATGCTCTTCGACGAGCCGACGTCCGCCCTCGACCCGGAGATGATCAACGAGGTGCTGGAGGTCATACGGCAGCTGGCGGCCGAGGGCATGACCATGGTCGTGGTCACCCACGAGATGGGCTTCGCCCGGTCCGCCGCGGACCGGGTGGTCTTCATGGCCGACGGCCGGATCGTCGAGCAGGGGCCGCCGGAGGAGTTCTTCGCGGAGCCGCGCACCGAGCGGGCCCGCGCGTTCCTGGCGAAGGTCCTCCGGCACTGAGGGTGTCCCGTTTGTCCCTCCGCTGCCCGGGCAGCCGCTCAGGGAGACGTGCCGGACCTCGGGCCCGACGCCAGCCGAGCGAACGGAGATCACTCCTCATGAACAGCATGGCCACCCAGGACCGCGTCCTGAACGACGCCCAGATCGCCGAACTCGCGCAGCAACTGCGGGTCGACGCGGTACGCGCCGCGGCGGCGGCCGGCTCCGGGCACCCGACCTCCTCGATGTCCGCGGCCGAGCTGACCGCCGTGCTGCTCGCGCGCCATCTGCACTACGACTTCGACGATCCCGCCGCACCCGGCAACGACCACCTGATCTTCTCCAAGGGACATGCCTCGCCGCTGCTGTACGCCGCGTACGTGGCGGTCGGCGCCGTCAGCGAGGAGGAGCTGCTCACCACGTACCGCAGGTTCGGCAGCCGGCTGGAGGGGCACCCCACGCCGAAGCTGCCGTGGGTGGACGTGGCGACCGGCTCGCTGGGCCAGGGCCTGCCGATCGGCGTCGGCGTGGCGCTGTCCGGCAAGCGCCTGGACGACCTGCCGTACCGCACCTGGGTGCTGTGCGGCGACAGCGAGCTGACCGAGGGCTCGGTGTGGGAGGCGCTGGAGATGGCCGGCACGGAGGGCCTGGACAACCTCACCGCACTCCTCGACATCAACCGGCTCGGCCAGCGCGGGCCGACCCGGCACGGCTGGGACCTGGACTCCTACGCCCGCCGGATCCGCGCGTTCGGCTGGCACACCGTGGAGATCGACGGGCACGACGTCGCCGCCGTCGACCAGGCCATGACCGAGGCCGCCGCCACCCGCGGCGCGCCCACCGCGATCATCGCCCGCACCCGCAAGGGCCGCGGGGTGGCCGAGGTGGAGAACAAGGAGGGCTTCCACGGCAAGCCGCTGCCGCACCCCGAGGAGGCCATCAGGGAGCTGGGCGGCGTCCGCCACCTGCGGGTCCACGTGCAGCCGCCGGAGCCGGCCCGCCGCCCGACGCCCGGCGGCGACCCCACCGCACCGCTGCCCCGTTACCGCCTGGGCGACCAGGTGGCCACCCGTGACGCCTTCGGCGAGGCGCTGGCCGTGCTCGGCACCCGCCGCGAGGACGTGGTGGCGCTCGACGGGGAGGTCGGCGACTCCACCCGCGCCGGGGTGTTCGGCAAGGCGCACCCTGAGCGCTACATCGAGTGCTACATCGCCGAGCAGCAGCTCGTCGCCACCGCGGTCGGCGTCGGGGTCTGCGGCCGGCTGCCGTACGCCTCGACGTTCGCCGCGTTCCTGACCCGCGCGCACGACTTCCTGCGGATGGCGGCGATCAGCCGCAGCGACCTGAAGGTCGTCGGCTCGCATGCCGGGGTGTCCATCGGCGCGGACGGCCCGTCGCAGATGGCCCTGGAGGACCTGGCCATGATGCGGACGCTGCACGGCAGCACGGTGCTGTACCCGTGCGACGCCAACCAGACCGCCAGGCTGGTCGCCGGGCTCGCCGGTCACCACGGCATCGGCTACCTGCGCACCACCCGCGGCAGCACGCCGGTGATCTACCCGCCCGACGAGGAGTTCCCGATCGGCGGCAGCAAGGTGCTGCGGTCCGCCCCGGACGACCAGGTGACGCTGATCGGCGCGGGCGTCACCCTGCACGAGGCGCTGGCCGCCGCCGACCAGCTGATCGCCGACGGCACCCGGGCCCGGGTGATCGACCTGTACTCGGTGAAGCCGGTCGACACGCAGACGCTGCGCGAGGCGGCCGAGATCACCGGGCGCTTCGTCGTCGCGGAGGACCACCACCCCGAGGGCGGGCTGTCCGACGCGGTGCTGGAGTGCTTCGGCAACGGCCACCCCATGCCGCTGCTGACCCGGCTCGCCGTGCACACCATGCCCGGTTCCGCCACTCCCGACCAGCAGATGCACGCCGCCGGCATCAACGCCGACGCGATCTCCGCCGCGGCCCGCAAGCTGGTCAACACGCCGTTGACCACGGTCAGCCCGCGGTGAGACACCCGCGGTGACCCGCGGTGAGACGACGGTCGGAGCCACGAGCCAGGACCGAGCCAGGACATGGGCGCTCCCTCCCGCGTCGTGCGGGAGGGAGCGCCTCCGTGGGGGGATCAGGTCCTGCTGCCGTGCTCTGCCTGTGTGTGCTTTCCTGCCTCTCAGTCCCAGTTCGGGCCGCTGTGACGGCGCCGCGTGGTGCGGGTGCGGCCCTCACTGACCCCGGAGTAGTTGATCTCGTGCGGGAAGCGCCGGCGCCCGTCCCGCGGAACCTCGTTCGGCACCGGGCGCCGCGACTCGTGGCTGCGCGGGCCTTCCTCCTGGTGTCCCGGGCCGTGGTCCGAGACCTCGCCCTCGCGCGGCGGCTGCTCGTTCGGAGCCTGCCAGGCGCCCGACCGTGCCCTGGTCCCGCGCGGAACCGGGGGCTCGCCGGCACTGCGCCTGCGGCCGAACCAGACGGCCGCGATCAGCAGGCCCACGATGCAAATGCCGAGGACCAGCGGGCCGATCCCGACAAGGTAGTCGTTCGTGACGGCGAGCTGCACGGCATGGTGGTCATATCCGGTCATTTCGGCACCTCCTCATCTGTGCGGATGCCCGGGATTCGACCGCCGACACGGAACTTGCACCGGCAAAAAACGCGGGGGTGCACCCTGGGCGACCGCCCGGTAACATCCGGCCGTCCTACCCATTGACACGCGTCGCACCGCACCCCGAGCCTTGATCCTCATCGGCGCCGCCACCCGGCGTCGCACAACAGCACACACGTGGGGAACAGGGGAGGGCCCGATGGCCTCAGGGAGCAGCACCGGCGCGCGCCGGGGACACGGTGGCGGGGACGGAGCGGGGGCCGCGGCGGCGCGCGGGGAGGCGAAGCAGCCGCCCGCCAGACGCGCGGTGGCCCTGGGTGCGGTGGCCCTCGGCGGCGCCCTCGCGCTGACCGCCGCCATGGCCGCCCCCGCGGTGGCGTCCCAGGGCCAGGGCAAGGGCGCCCAGACCCGCTACGTCGCCCTCGGCGACTCCTACACCTCGGGCCCGGCGATCCCCACCCAGGTCGACGCGAACTGCGAGCGCTCCGACCACAACTACCCGTCGCTGGTGGCCGCGGCCGACCACGTCGCGGACTTCACCGACGTCAGCTGCGGCGGCGCCACCACCGCGGAGATGTGGAAGCCGCAGGGCACGAACGGGCCGCAGCTGGACGCGCTGGACCACGGCACCACCCTGGTCACCCTGCAGATCGGCGGCAACGACATCGGCTTCGGCTCGATCATCGCCACCTGCGCCGGGCTCACCGCGACCAACCCGCTGGGCAGTCCCTGCAAGGACCACTTCGGCGCCGGCGGGATCGACCAGCTCACCCTCAACGTCCTGAAGGCCGCGCCCAAGGTCTCCGAGGTGCTGCGGGCCGTCCATCAGCGCTCGCCGCGCGCCCGGATCGTCGTGGTCGGCTACCCCGACCTGCTGCCCGACGACGGCGTGCCGTGCACATCGCCGGTCGTGCCGTTCGCCGCCGGCGACTTCCCGTACCTGCGGGACACCGAGAAGAAGCTGAACGCGATGCTGCGGATCGAGGCGCTGGTCCACGGCGACGAGTACGTCGACACCTACACGCCCACCGTGGGCCATGACATGTGCAAGGCGCCCGGTACTCGCTGGATCGAGCCGCTGGTGCCGGCCGCTCCCGCCGGCCCCGCGCACCCCAACGCGCTCGGCGAGCAGGCCATGGCCGAGGCGGTGCTGGCCCGGGTCGCCGGGCACGGGCGCGGTCACCGCGCGTGAGGTCTCAGGGGGTAAGGCGACCCTGAGTAGCGAGCGCACGCGGCGTCATGGATCATGTCCCCATGCCGGTCCTGATAGCCGCGTGCGCCTTCGCGATGACCCTCGTCGGCGGCGTCGTCGCACAACACATCGGTGACCGCCGCCATCTCGTGCTCGGTCTCGCCGCCGGCCTCATGCTCGGCGTCGTCGGCTTCGACCTGCTCCCGGAGGCGCTCCACAACCAGCCGCACGAGGTGTTCGGGGTGCCCGCCGCCCTGTTGATGTTCGTCCTGGGCTTCCTGGCACTGCACGTGGTCGAGCGGTCGGTCGCCGTCCACCGCGCCCACGAGGGCGAGTACGCCTCCCACACGCACGTCCACGGGCACGCCCACGACCCGGTCAAGGGCATCGGCCTGGCCGCGGCCGCCGCGCTCGTCGGGCACAGCGTCATGGACGGCTTCGCGATCGGCGCCGCCTTCCAGGCCGGCGACACCGTCGGGATCGTGGTGGCCATCGCGGTCGTCTCGCACGACTTCGCCGACGGCTTCAACACCTACACGATCATGCGGCTCTACGGGAACGACAGGCGCCGGGCCCAGCTGCTGCTGGGCGCCGACGCCCTGGCCCCGGTGGCGGGCGCGGCGATCACGCTCGCCTTCACCATCCCGGCCGGCCTGCTCGGCCTCTACCTGGGCTTCTTCGCCGGGTTCCTGCTCTATCTGGCCACGTCCGACATCCTGCCCGAGGCGCACAGCCCGCATCCGTCGCGGACCACGTTGATGTGCACCGTGGCAGGGGCGGCCGTCATGTGGCTGGTGATCGGTCTCGCTGACTCTTGATCTTCGGCGGGGTGGTGGCCGCCTTGGTCACGTCGGCGACCAGCTCGACGACGTCGGAGCCGTAGGCCTGGGAGTTGACCACCCGCAGCAGCAGGCAGAAGGTGCCGTCCACGCCGTGCTTGCGGGCCAGCCGCGCGTGGTGCCGGGCGAGGTAGCGGACCGCGGCCTGGTTGGCGATGCCGCGCTGGCCCGAGGAGAGGAAGACCGGGCGGTCGTTGCCCGTGTCACCGGCCGCCGCGAGGCGGGCCAGCAGGACGTACTCCATCGCGCCCTTGTCCAGCCGGTAGGTGTCGTTGCCGACGGTGATCGCGCCCTGGTCGGGACCCGAGGTCGCCTCGGTGTTGATGTCGACGCCGGGCAGCATCGACCGCACGTGCGCCGCCAGCCGCAGGTTCGCCGCCGGGCCGCCGATGCAGAACTCGGTGCGGGCGCCGAAGCCCTGCCAGGACGTGTCGTGCGCCAGCACTTCGGCGTGCGCGCCGCACTCCTGGATCACCGCGGACAGCTCCAGCAGCGCGAAGGCGTCGTGCCGGGCCAGACTCCAGCCGCGGGCGCCGGGGTCGCGCGGGACCACCAGCAGGCACTCCGAGTCCTTCGGCAGGCCGAAGAACCGCTGTTTGCGGTCCAGTCGGCGCCGCCACACGTAGGTGCGGGCGAACCAGCCGATGACCGCGCCGATGACCAGGGCCGCGAGGGCAAGTACGAGGTTGCGTACATCGTCGCTCATGGCGGGGCATCGTAGCGGTGTTCGACCGCGGCGTCCTCTCCGGCGGTTGACGCGTGCCTGACGAGACGGGTGCGGCAAGGTTACGCTGCCGGGACGCTCGTCGAGTGGAGGCTGAGACCATGACGTCCCAGAAACCCGATCCACGGACACCACCGGCACCGCGCACCTCCTCCCCAACCCCCGCCGCATCCCCGGCATTACGGACACCTCCGGCGGCTGCCGGACGCCTGGCACGTCTCGCACTTCGGGCGCCGCGGACACCCCGCCGGACCCGCCGCACGGCCGCCGCGGTCGCCGTCCTCGCGACGGCCGCGTCGATGATGGGCGCGGGCGCCCTTCATCCCGCCACCGCCGCCCCGGCGTCCGTGTCCCCGGCCGCCCCCGCGCACCCCGCGCCCGCGTCGCCCGCCAAGAGCCCGCTGGCGGTCGGCTACGGCGGAGCCGTGACCAGCGTCGACGCCGACGCGACCGCGGCCGGCATCGAGGTGCTGCGCCGCGGCGGCAACGCGGTCGACGCGGCCGTGGCCACCGCCGCCGCGCTCGGCGTCACCGAGCCGTACTCCTCCGGCATCGGCGGGGGCGGCTACTTCGTGTACTACGACGCCCACCGCCACCAGGTGTTCACCGTCGACGGCCGGGAGACCGCGCCGCACAGCGCCACCGACCAGCTGTTCGTGGAGAACGGGCAGCCGCTGGCGTTCGCCGACGCGGTCACCAGCGGCCGCAGCGTGGGCGTGCCCGGCACCGCCGCCACCTGGCAGACCGCACTGGACCACTGGGGCAGCCGGTCGCTGGGCGAGGTGCTCAAGCCCGCGGAGCGCATCGCCCGCGACGGCTTCACGGTGGACGCCACGTTCAACTCCCAGACCGCGGCCAACCAGGACCGCTTCAAGGACTTCCCGGCCACCGCCGCGCTGTTCCTGCCGGGCGGGCAGCCGCCGGCCGTCGGGTCGGTGCTGCGCAACCCCGCTCTCGCCCGCACCTACCAGGAGCTGGGCGCCAAGGGCATCGGCGCGATCTACCACGGCGACATCGGCGCCGACATCGTGCGCACCGTCCGCAAGCCCCCCGTCGACCCGGCCGCCACCCGCGTGGTGCGCACCGGCGACATGACCGCCGCCGACCTGGCGTCCTACGGCACCAAGGTCCAGGACCCCACGCACACCACCTACCGGGGCCTGGACGTGTACGGGCCGGCGCCGTCCTCGTCCGGCGGCACCACCGTCGCCGAGGCGCTGAACATCCTGGAGCACACCGACCTCGCCGACGCCTCGCAGGCGCAGTACCTGCACCACTACATCGAGGCGAGCCGGATCGCGTTCGCCGACCGCGGCCGCTGGGTCGGCGACCCGGCGTTCGAGCAGGTGCCGACGGCCGGGCTGACGTCGAAGCGGTTCGGCGACGCCCGCGCCTGCCTGATCAAGGACGACGCGGTGCTCACCAGCCCGCTCGCCCCCGGCGACCCCGCACACCCCGCGCCCTGCGGCACCACGGGCGCCGCGGCGCCGACCACCTACGAGGGCGACAACACCACGCACCTGACCGTCGCCGACAAGTGGGGCAACGTCGTCGCCTACACCCTGACCATCGAGCAGACCGGCGGCAGCGCGATCACCGTGCCCGGCCGCGGTTTCCTGCTCAACAACGAGCTGACCGACTTCTCGTTCGTGCCCGCCGACCCGGCCGTGCACGACCCGAACCTGCCCGGGCCCGGCAAGCGGCCGCGGTCGTCGATCTCACCGACGATCGTGCTCAAGGACGGGCAGCCGGACTTCGCGATCGGCTCCCCGGGCGGCGCCACCATCATCACCACGGTGCTGCAGGTGCTCACCGAGCACGTCGACCGCGGGCTGCCGCTGGTGGACGCCATCGCCGCGCCGCGCGCCAGCCAGCGCAACGCCGCGTCCACCGAACTCGAACCGGGCCTGTGGGACAGCTCGCTCAAGGGCTCCCTGGAGGCGATCGGCCACCACTTCACGCTCAACCCGGAGATCGGCGCGGCCACCGGCGTCCAGCGGCTGCCGGACGGCCGGTGGCTGGCCGCCGCGGAACCGGTGCGGCGGGGCGGCGGCGCGGCGGCGGTGGTCAGCCCCGCGCCGTAGGCCGCGTCCGGCCGTGCGGCCGTGCGGCCGTGCGGCGGGACCGTCCGGCCGGCGCCCGGAAACGCCAGGGTGCGGCGGGATCGCCCGGAGCGGGCCGAACCGCCGCACCCGGCAGGATCGTTCAGGCCGCGGTGGCCGCGGGCAGCACGGCGAGGATGTCCGCCGTGCTGCCCGTCTCGCCGAGCCGCGGGAAGATCGTGCCCACGGCGCGGTCGTGCGCCGCGGGGTCGGTGTCGGTCACCGCGTCGGTGGCGACGGTGACGTGGTAGCCGAGCTCGTGGGCGAAGCGGGCGGTCGACTCCACGCCGATGCTGGTCGAGATGCCGGTCAGCACGATCTGGGTCACGCCGCGGCGGCGCAGGTCCTGGTCCAGCGAGGTGCCGGAGAAGGCGCCCCACTGGTGCTTGGTGACGGTGAGGTCGCCGGGCTGCCGGTCCAGCTCCTTGACCAGCTCGGTCCAGCCCTCTGGGAAGGCGGCGGCGCCGCCCGGGCCGCCGTCGGTGCGGCCGGGCGCGACCCCGGCCACGTTGACCAGCACGACGGGCAGGCCGCGCTCGCGGAAGGCCGCGGCCAGCTCGGCGCTGCGGGTGACGACCTCGTCGGCGGGGTGGACGGTGTCCAGTCCGACGATGCCCTGCTGAAGGTCGATGACGACCAGCGCGGTACGGGGGTCGAGGGTGGTGACGCTCATGTGCGGAACACTCCGAAGGGGGTTGGGAGGGGAAGGAACCGTGGGGGTCGGGGATGTGCGGGTCGGGGATGTGGGAGCACTCAGGTGTGGGGGATCAGGTCCGGCCGCGCGAGGTGCGCAGCGACCGGTCGAGGACGGTCAGCAGCAGGACCGCGACGGCCAGCAGGCCGGACGTCAGGGCCATGGCGTGCAGGCCGGAGTCGCTGGCGCGCTGCCCGTAGAACAGGCCGATCAGCGCGGCGGCGGTGATCGCGCCCAGGTACTGGGCGGTGCGCTGCAGGCCGGCCGCGCTGCCGGTCTCGCCGGGCGGCGCCTGCGCGTAGACGGCGGCCTGGTTGGCGGTCGAGGCGAGCCCCTGCGGCAGCCCGAACAGCGCGCCGGCCGCGGCGAGCGCGAACGCCGGCGTGGTGTGCCCGGCCGCCAGCAGCACCACGCCGCCGCCGGCCAGCAGCACCGCCGCCACCGTCAGCGGGGCCCTGATGCCCTTGGTCCGCGCGCCCAGCAGCGACGTCGCCATCGCCGCCACCGACATCGGCAGCATCACCAGCCCGGCGTCCGCGGACGACATGCCGTGCGCCTCCTCCAGCCACTGCGCGTAGCCGTACATCACGCAGTAGATGACCAGGTACGTCAGGCCGTGCCGCAGGTACGTCAGCGACAGCCCGCGGTTGCGGGCGAGCATCCGCAGGTCGAGGAAGGGCGCGGTGCGGCGCAGCTCCCACCGGGTGAGGGCGGCGCCCAGCACCACGGCCAGCGCCAGCAGCGGCCACGGCGGCGCGTCCAGCCGCATCAGGAACAGCATCAGGGCGGTCAGCACCGCGGCGAACAGCACGAGGCCCACCGGGTCGAGGTCGGCCGTGCTCTTCCTGGGCGGGGGTGCGGGTACGGGTTGCGTGGGGGGCTGAGGTGCGGGCCGGGCCGCGTCCCGCGGTGCGGGCAACGGGCCGGGGGCGGCGGTCGCGCGGCCGCCGGGCAGCCAGAGCGCGGCCAGGACGAAGCCGACCGCGGCCAGCGGGACGTTCACCGCGAAGACCGCGCGCCAGCCGAGCGTCGCGGCGAGCACGCCGCCCAGCACCGGCCCGACCGCGGCGCTGGACAGGCCCGCGAGGGAGAGCAGCCCCAGCACCGTCCGGGGCGTCGGCACCCCGATGCGCTGCGAGTGCGCCCGCAGCAGCGCCATCGCCGCCGGATACGCGGCCGAGGTGCCGATGCCGAGCAGCACGCGGGAGACGATCAGCCAGCCCAGGGCCGGCGCCACCGCACCGACCACGCCCGCGGCGCCGACGATCAGCAGCCCGGCCAGGAACACCCGGCGCGGCCCGAGCCGGTCCGCGAGGCGGCCCATCGTGGGCTGGCCCACGGCGCTCGCCAGGTACAGGCAGGACACCAGCCACACGGTGTCGGCCGCGCCCGCGTGGAAGGTGCCGCCGATCGCCACCAGGACGGTGGCGATCATCGTGGAGTTGATCGGGTTGAGGACCGAGCCCAGCATCAGCGGGACGACCAGCTTCGGGCCGAACCCGCCCCGCGCGGCGGACCGGTCGGTCCCGCCGGTGGTCCCGGCGCTCGCCGCGGTCCGCAGCGTCACCAGGACACCAGTCGCTGCAGCAGCGGCACCGCCTCGGTCAGCAGGCGCTGCTCGGCCGGGCTGAGTTCGCCCTCGATGGCGTCCGCCAGCCAGCTGCGGCGGTTGCGGCGGCCGGTGCCGTGCAGGTGCGCACCGGCCTCGGTCAGCGAGAAGACGACCTGGCGGCCGTCGTTCGGGTCCGGGGCGCGGGCGACCAGGCCGCGCTCCTCCAGCGCGGCCAGGGTCATCCGCATCGACTGCGGGCGCACCAGCTCGCTGCGGGCCAGGCCGGCGGTCGTGGCCGGCCCCTCGCGGCTGAGCCGGCCCAGCACCGAGGTCTGCGACGGGGTCAGCTCCTCCTGCGCCGAGGCCGCGCGCAACCGGCGGGTGAGCTGGGCGATCGCGGTCGTCAGCTCGTCCGCGGTGCGGGTCTGGGTCTCGTCGGGCACGGAGCCACCGTAGGACTTCGACAGGAAAACTTGCAAGCCAGACTTGCAAGGCCGGCTGGCAAGTCTGCCTGCCGAGGACGGCCGTCGACGGACGCCCGCCGAAAACTCCCTGTAGCAGGGCCGTAACGCACCGGGTGTGCAATGCGGGGGTGACGACGACGGACTTCTCCGGCTACTTCCGGTCCCTGGTCGCGGCACTCGGCGGGCAGCCGGGTTGGTACGGGGCGTTCGCCGCCCGCCGGCCGGGCGTCGCGCGGGCCTACGAGGCCGGGGCGGAACTGCCGCCGTGGGACGTCGTCCACACCGTCCTCCACGACGCCGCCGCGGCGCAGGGCGGGGTGCCCGCCCCCGCGGAGATCGCCCGCGCCCGCTCCCTGCACCAGGCCGCAATCGCGATCTGGGACGCGGCACCCGGCGCCGAACCCGCCCTCCGCGCCCGCCTCGACGCCGCCGCCCGCGAGGAGGACGCCGCCGCGCGCCGCGAACACCAGGCCGCCGCCCGCGTCCTGTCCGCCACCCCCGCCACCGAGTCCGCCGCGCGCCTCGCCACCCTCCACGCCTGGACCCGCGACGACCACCGCAGGGCGGCTTCCCGCCGCGCCGAACTCCACACCCGCCTCCTCTCCCTGCCCACCACGAACCGCCCTGCGGGCAGCAGTTGGTCGGGGCCGGGTGCCGAGCCCCGTTCCCGGATGGAGCCCGCGTCCGGGCGGGACATGGCTGCGTGGCCCGCGGGGGCACCCGGCCCGGGTGGTGGCGAGGGTGCGCAGCCTGCGAGGGGCCCTGCGGGCGGCAGTTGGGCGGAGTCGGGGCGCGAGCCGGCGAAGAGTGTCGGGTCCGCCGACGAAGGGGTGCGGCCTGCGAGGGGCCCTGCGGGCG
>WRCZ01000017.1 GCA_009783685.1 Actinomycetes bacterium | reverse complement strand
TGCTGTGGACATGACGTTGCCTCCCCAACTTCGGCTCCTTACCGTCGCTTTGCCGCCGAACGGGGCCGCAAACGCGGACAACGGGCAGCGGACGAGGGGCAGCGGGCGGTGGGGTTGGCGTCAGTCCTCCCACCAGGGTTCGGCGCCCTCGCGGATGATGAAGTCGTGGAAGTCCATGTTGGCCAGCTCCAGGTTGCAGGCCAACGACCCGGCCATGGAGCAAGGCAGCACGGCGATCTGCCCGGGCGTGTCGTACAGGTCGACCACGGTCAACGGGCGGTCGGGCCGAGCGAAGGTCCTGGCGTCGGCAAGGGCGACGAGGATGGTCTCCTCCCCCGGCCGGACCAGTGCGGGAACCTGGCCGGGCCACAGTCCCTCGTACGCCCGGTCGTCGACGACCAGCGCCTCCAACGGGTAGTGCTCCACGTCGATCTCGTCCGGGTCCAGGTTCGCGCCGACCCAGCCGTCGTCGTCGACCCCACCCAGCCGCTGCAGCAGCGACTGCCAGCCGGCGTCGTCGTCGAAGCAGGTGCGGACGAGCAAGGACGCCCGGGTGGACGGCAGTTCGGGGAAGGCGCGGCGCGGGATGCCGGTCGGGGCGGGGAACGCCGCCCGGCCGCCGTCGCCTTGATAGAGGCCGTACACGTCCATGGCGCTCACCAGGTCGTCGAACGCCAGCGCACCGTCGTGCAGGGCGGTCAGCACCTCGCCGAGGCGCGCCGCCGCGACCCGCACGCCGCGGCCCGGTACCTGCGCGACGTCCACCAGCAGGGGCGCACCCTCGCCGTACACCACGGGGATGTCCACCAGCACGACGGCCTTCGACCGCTCGCTGCCTGGCGCGAGCATCCCGGGCAGGTTCCCGGCCTCGACGTAGTCCAGCCCGACGTCCTGCACCAGCCGGAGCCGCACGGCCCCGTCGCCGAGCACGACGAAGTCCCGCTCCCTCCGGCCGCCGACCGCTTCCGGCAGCCCGCCCCACAGCGCCCTGCCGTCCTTGTAGCGGGTGTCGACCACCAGTACTTCGCCGGCGGCCGGCCGGGGAAGTCTCGGACGGGACATGCGCACCTCCACGAAAACGTCGTCTCAGGAAGCAGGGACAGTACCGCCGCCCTCCGACAACTCCTCGTGGGAACCACCCGATTGCCCGTCGAGCGCTCGGCGCCCCGGCGGGTCAGGGGTTCTGGGGACGACGGCCGCCGGTCGGCAGGCCCGCTGGCGCGTGGTCTCCGCCATGGACGGAACCCTGGCCGACCGGTGCCGGCCGGGCAATCCGATTTCGGGACGCCCGGGCAGGCGGCAGGGCCCGGACCGGGTGGTCCGGGCCCTGCCGGGGGGGCACCGCCGTCAGGAGGCGGGCGGCGGCGGGGTGGTGCGGTAGAGGCCGAGGGTGGAGAGGTAGGGCGTGGCCCGGGCTTGGGTGACGGTGACGCGCAGCGCGCGGACGCCGGTCTGGAGGGGGACGGTGAGGATCCGCGAGTACCCGATGGTGGTGCCGGTGGCCAGCGTGGTCCACGTCGTGCCGTCGCCGGCCTCGACGGTGAACTGCTGGACGTGCTGGCCTCGCTGGATGTCCTCGCCGAGCCAGATCTGGTCGAACGCCACGCCGTCCGCCAGCCGCAGTTCGAGGGCGCCCGTGGTCGCGTCGCCGGGCGGCGACCAGGACGAGCCGAGCCGCTCGTCGGACAGGGTGCGGGCGAGCGCGGCCGGCACCGCGCCGGCCAGCTGGTTGTGCCCGTAGGTGGCGGCGATGGCCGCGCCGAACCTGGTCAGTTGGGTCACGTCCGCGTCGTCGACCCGCCCGGAGGTGTTGGGCGGGACGTTCAGCAGCAGCACCGCGTTGCGTCCCACGGACGTCCCGTACAGCGCCACCAACTGCTCGGCGGTCTTGGGCCGTTCACGGGCGTGCCAGAACCAGCCGGGCCGGATCGACACGTCCGCCTCGGCGGCGAACCACTGCAGGTACTTCACGCCGGGTGCGGTGATCGCCGCGTCCGAGCCGATGTCCGTGACCTGGGCGCCGTGCGGCAGCAGCCCCTCGCCGTGGGCGGTGGCGGGGTCGGCGGTCGCGGGGGTGACGCTCCACTCGGTGAGGCGCGCGGTGCCGCCCTCGTTGCCGACCCAGCGGGTGCCCTGCGGCCCGGCGAAGGTCACCGTGTCCGGGGACAGCGCCTTGATCAGCGCGAACCACGTCGTGAAGTCGTACGCCTCGCTGATGCCGCTGGACGTCCAGGGGTTGGCGCCGTCCAGCCACAGCTCGTCGATCGGGCCGTACTGGGTGAACAGCTCGTAGAGCTGGTTGAGGTAGTAGGCGTTGTAGTCGTCCGCCGTGACCTGGAAGACCGGCAGCCGGCCGCCGGCCACCGCGTCCGCGCGGTCGTCGCCCTCGACGAGGGTGGGGATGGTCCGCGCGGTGACGGCGCTGCCGCTGCCGTACCGGCCCATGCCGGAGGGGCTGCGGTCGCGGTCGTCGTAGGTCGCCTGCTCCTCGGTGCTCAGCGACCCTCCCGCGTCGTGCTTGGCGACGATCTGCTGCACGAACGTCCGGTGCCAGGCGTGCGGGAGTTCCGCGCCGTCGGCCGGCGACAGGTACACGCCGACCTTCAGCCCGGCCTTGCGCGCGGCGCGCAGGTAGGTGCCGAGGATGTCGCCGTCGGGGTTGACGTTGCCCTCGGTGCGGATCTTCCAGTACGCGGCGTAGTCGTCGTCGCGGGCGGCGGCTGCCCGCTCCCGGGCCGCGGCGGCCGTGGCGTCGGGTGCGCCGCTGTACCACCAGGAGCTGGCCACCACCGAGTGGTTGCTGTAGCGCGTGGGGTAGACGACGAAGCCGTCGTGGTGCTTGGCGGTGAGCATCACCTGCCGCATGCCCGCGGCGCGGTACGCCTGCATCCACTGGTCGATGTCGACCGCCGTCGGCGCGAACGTCGCCTCGTCCTCGCAGCCCGAGCCCCACTCGCGGTCGGTGAAGGTGTTCATGCCGAAGTGGGTGAACCCGGTGACCTTGCGCTCCTGCCAGGTCACCTGGGGCGGGCGCGGCACGATGGCCGCGGCCTTGGCGATGATGCGCTCGGCGGTGTCCCCCGGCTCGACGGGCAGGATCGACGCGGGCTTGATCCGCCCGCCCGCCGCGGTGCTGCCGGCGGTGTCCCCGAAGGTGCCGGCGGAGGGGGTGCCGCCGTCGGCGGCCCGTGCGGTCCCGGCGAGTCCGGTGGTGGCGAGCGCGGCGGCGGCCGCGGCGCCGGTGGCGATGAGGTCCCTGCGGCTGATCACGCGGCGCCTCCCGTGGCGGCGAACCGCCAGACGTCGTGGACGGCGACGTCCCGCGGCTGCTGGACGACCGCGGCCGGGTCCGTGGCGTCGAGCGCCTGCTGGGTGATCGCGTCGACGAGGCGGTAGCCGCCGGGCACCGGCTCGAGCTGCCACTTCTGGCTCTCGGAGGTGCCGCAGGTCTCGGCGGTGGCGGCGGCGCCGGCCTGCTCGACGACCCGCATGTTGTTCATCTGGCCGCGGCTGACGTCGGCGCACAGGCCGCTGCCGGCGGCGACCAGGTGGTAGTAGCCGTCGGTGGTCGGCTGGAGCTGCCAGGTGCTGGTGTCCGCGGGGGCGTTCGGGTCGATGGCCAGCGGGGAGCCGGCGGTGGCCGGGGCGGTCAGCGCGCCGCCGGTGCCGCGCACCTGGAAGGTTCCGGCGGGCAGCGGCTGCACCCACTGCGGTCCGTAACCCGGCGCGTGGCCGAGGGTGTTGGCCAGCGCGGTGAAGCCGGTGTAGTCGGCGGTCGGCCGCGGGCTGCCCCAGGCGCCCTGCGCGAAGGCCCGCAGGGAGACGAACATCCGCTGCTGCGTGGTGTTCTCGTTCTCCTTGCCGTAGTTGTCGGGCCAGACCATGTACTCGGCGCCGGTGACGCGGGAGGCCGGGTCGGTGACGGTGCCGTCGGCGAAGGTCAGCGGGGTCCAGCCGGAGTTGTACAGGCGCTGCGCGTCGGGCTGGTAGCTGCCGCGCACGTAGTACCAGGCGTCGGTGGCGTTCATCACCTGGTAGCCGGCGTCCAGGAGCTGCTGGGTGGTCTGCTTCTCCGGCAGCCAGTGCTCGATGACGATGTCCTTGTTGAGCGCCACGGTGTTGGCGCCGGTCAGGCCGTCGTTCCAGATCCGCAGCGTCTTGCCCTTGGAGCGCACGTAGGCGTCGATGCGGTTGATGAAGTCGATGTACGCGTCCTGCGGGGTGGCGTTCGCGCCGAACTTCGCGCGCGCGTAGGCCAGCAGCTGCGGGTAGTTGGAGTACGCCGAGTTGATCATGTACTCGTCCGCGCCCATGTGGAAGTACGGGCCGGGGAACACGCTGAGGTCGTTGTCGATGAGCTGCGTGAAGAACGAGAAGGCCGCGGGGTTGGTGATGTCCAGCCGCGTCGGGTCGGGCGTGCCCGCGCTGTTCTTCAACTGCAGGTCCGGGTACGGCGCGACGTAGGGGTCCACGTGCCCGGGCGAGTTGATCTCCGGGATGACGGTGATGTGGTACTTCGTCGCCAGCGCGACCAGCCGGCGGATCTCGGGCTTGGTGTAGTACGAGAAGGTGTTGACGGCCGGGTACTCGTCGTTCTTGACCTTCAGCTCCACGTGCAGGGTGTTGAGCTTCAGGTACGCCATGTCCTTGATCAGGCGGGTGAACCAGGCGTCGGTGTTGTACGTGTAGCAGGCGCACACGCCGACCGCCCGCTCGCGCGAGGCGGGCACGTCCGTGGTGGTGCCCGCGGGCAGGTCTCCGCTGCTGAGCATCTGCAGCACGGTGCGAGTGCCGTAGAACAGGCCGGCCGCGTCGGCGCCGGTGATCTGGGCCTCCGTTCCGACCGTCAACTGGTAGCCCTCGGTGCCGAGTTCGGTGCGGCTCGGGTCGGTGCGCAGCACGATGTCACCGGGCTTGGCGGGACCGCCGACCACCGGCACATGCCGGCCGAGGACGTCGTACAGGTTGTCGGCCAGGAGGCGGGCGGTGGCCTCGCCGGTGGCGTCGGTGTCGATCCGGAAGTCCGGGCCGAGGTGCAGGGAGCCGCTGCCCGGGGCCCAGTTCTGCAGGGCGGGGATCAGCGCCGGGGCCGTGGCCGCCGCCGTGGGGGCGGCGGGGGCGGTGTCGTCCGCGGCAGCGGGACCGGCGAGGGCGGTCGCGGTCATCCCCGCGCACGTCAGCAGCGTGGCGATCGCGGTGGTGACTCTGCCGAGGGACCGGCCGGCGGGCCGGGGACGGCGGAGGTCCTCGTGGGATGTCATGGGTGTGCACTCCAGGTTCGGAAGGTGGGTGGTGCTGCCCGATCACATGCGTCCGGAGAAAAATTATTCTTCGCGGGGAGGACTGTGCCCGCTGATCACCGGGCCCGTCAATGGCATGCGCACAACGTTGACACCGATCAGGGAGGGCGTGAAGAATAATTGTTTGCTCCCCCCAGCGAGAGGGTCCCCCCATGCGCTCTGCCGCCGAGCTTTCCGACGACCGGGTCGTCGAGCGGATCCGCGAGCTGATGCCCGGCCTGCCGGAGGCCCAGCGCGCCACGGCCGCGCTGATCCTCGACGATCCCGCCGCCGTCGCCCGGATGACCATCCTCGACCTCGCGGACGCCTGCCGGGTCTCCACCGGGAGCATCACGCGCTTCTGCCGCACGCTCGGCCTGCCCGGCTACTCCGCCCTGCGGATCGCCCTGGCCGCCGACACCGGCCGCACGGAGAGCGAGACGTGGCAGGCCAACATGGGCCGGCAGATCTCCGAGAACGACGAACTCGGGCAGGTCGCCGAGGCCATCTCGGCGGCCGTGCGCCACTCGGTCGGCGAGACGCTGTCCCGGCTGGACCTGTCCGCGGTGGAGGAGGCCGCGTCGGCGATCGCCCGGGCGCGCCGGGTCGAGGTGTGCGGCATGGGCGGCAGCGCCGGGATGGGCACCGAGTTCCAGCACCGGATCTTCCGGATAGGGGTGCCCGCGTGGTGCTGGAGCGACACCCAGGTGGCGCTGACCGGCGCCGCGCTGCTGGGGCCGCACGACGTGATGCTGGCCATCTCGCACAGCGGGCGCACCCGCGAGGTCATCGACCTGGCCGCCGAGGCCGCGTCCCGCGGTGCCGTCACCGTGGCGCTGACCAACGACTCCGAGTCCCCGCTGGCCCGCCGCGTCGACCTGGTGCTGGCCAGCAGCGTGCGGAACGACGCGCCGGGCCACAACTCCATCCTCAGCAGGCACGCCCAGATGGCCGTCCTCGACCTGCTCTACATCGCCATCGCCCAGCGCACCTACGACCAGAGCACCGAGGCGATGGCGGCCACCACCGAGGCCGTCAGCCCCTACAAGCAGCCGCCCGCCACGAGTTGAGCGATCCGCTCAGCCGTCCTCCCCGGGGACGAGGGTCCAGCCGTCGAGCCCGTGCACCTCGACGGCACCGTCCAGGCCGGCCGCGACGTCGAAGGTCCGCCCCGCCACGCGCAGTCCGCGCACGCGCAGGCCCTCGTACCCCTCCGGAACGCGAGCGGCGTGGCGCAACCGCCGGGCCGGGGCGTCGGGTTCCAGTCCGAAGAGGGACTGCAGGACGAGCACCGAGGCCGCGGCGGCCCACGCCTGCGGCCGGCAGGCGGCCGGGTACGGCGCGGGGCTCGGCTGCTCCACGCGCGCGTATCCGGCATAGAGTTCGGGCAGCCGGTAGCCGAACTGCTCGGCGGCGCCGACCAGTCCGGCGGCCAGCCGGCCCGCGCCGTCACCGAAGCCCTCGCGGGCCAGGCCGTTGACCGCGACCGCCGTGTCGTGCGGCCACACCGAACCGGTGTGGTAGCCGAGGGCGTTGAAGCCGGCCGCCGCACCGTCGAGGGTGCGCAGGCCGAAACCGGAGTCCAGGCCGGCATCGAGGCCGGAGTCCGCGTCGGCGCCCGCGTCCTTGACCGTGCCGGTGAGCCGCCGCGCCACGTGCGCCGCCTCGTCCGCGTCGAGCAGCCCGGTGCCGAGCAGGTGGCCCATGTTGGAGGCGACCGAGTCCACCCGCTGCTTGTCCCCGTCGAGAGCGACGGCGGGATAGGGGCCCGCGTCGTCCTCGGTCCAGAAGCTGTCACGGAAGCGGTCCCGCAGTTCCGCCGCCCACCGGCGCCGCCGGTCGCCGCCCGGCCGGCCGAACGCGTCGAGCAGCGATGCCGCCTTCTGCGCGGCCTCGTGGGCGTAGGCCTGCACCTCGCTCAGCGCGATGGGCGCGGCGGCCGTCCGGCCGTCACGGAACCGGATGCCGTCGGAGGAGTCCTTCCACCCCTGGTTGGACAGTCCGTGCCCGGTGCCGTCGGCGTACTCCAGGAAGCCGTCGCCGTCCGCGTCGGCGTACCGCTCCAGCCAGTCCAGTGCGGCCTCGGCGTGCGGCAGCAGCTCCTCGACCTCGCTGCCGGGCATGCCCCAGCGCCATGCGTCGTGCAGCAGGATCAGCCACAGGGGCGTGGCGTCCGCCGTGCCGTAGTACGACGGGGGCAGTCCCAACGCGCTGCCCGCGCCCGGGTCGTGGCGGCGCACCTCGTGCAGGATCTTGCCGGGCTGCTCCTCGGTCTCGGGCACGCTGTCCCGTCCCTGCCGGCGGGCGAGGGTGCGCAGGGTGCCGGCGGCGACGTCGGTGCCGAGCGGGAGCAGCATGCGGGCGGCCCACAGGGCGTCGCGGCCGAACAGGGTCAGGAACCAGGGGGCGCCGGCGGCCAGGAACACGTCCGCCGGGTGCAGCGGGTCGCGCAGCACGAGACCGTGCAGGTCGCGGTCGGAGGCGGCGATCCAGTGCGCCAGGCGGTGGTCGGGGCCGGTCACCTCGGGCCGGCTCCACCAGCGCGTGCCCGGTGGGGGTGCGGGGAACAGGTCGCCCTCGCGGTGCTCGGCGGTGCAGTGCAGGACGGCCTGCCAACTGGCGCCGGGCGGCAGCTCGATGGCGTAGGTCACGGCCACCACCCCACCGGACTGCGGGAGTTCGCCGTCCGGCGGCGGGGACAGGGCCAGCGTCGCGGTGATCGCGCCGTCGGTCCACCTCGCGCCGTCGGGGGCGAGCGACTCCGGTGCGCGGGCCGCCACGTCCTGGCCGGACTTGACCTGCTCCATGGTGGCCAGGTCGGCGGCAGCGCGCAGGGTCAGCCGCAAACGTGCGGGCAGGCCCCCGGCGTTGCGCACCGTGTACCGCTCGGTGAGCCGGCCGGGCGCCACCGTCCGGTGCCGTTCGAGGACCACGGCCGGGTCCGGCGTCTGCTCGGCGAGCCCGCGCAGCACGGCGCGGAACACCACGTCCCCGTCGGGCAGCGTCGCGGAGCCGATGGGCGCCGCCGGCACCCCCTCGACGACCGCCTCCAGGCGTGACAGCACCCGGCGGTCGCCGTGGTAGAAGCCGTCCGCGCCGCCGCGCAGCGCCCCGTCCGGGCCGGAGATGCAGAGGCTGGGGGCGGCGACCGAGACGCGGGCGTCGTGGAGGAACGGTTGCAGTCCCGGCGCCGACTCCCTCTCGCCGAAGTCGTCGTGAGCCTTGACAGGTGCGTCCACGGGGCCGATCCTCTCTGCCATTGAAGCCGTATTTGGAGCGTTCCAAGAAATCATGCCCGCTGGCAAGACCGGCGACAGCAGTTTTTGGAACGCTCCAAGGAGGAGCGACCGGCCTGACGATGGACGGAAACCCGAAAGAGCCCCAGAATCCAGGACGTGCCTGTGCCTGCAAGCCCTTCCGTGCCGCCGAAGGCGGGACCCACGGTGACGCTGGAGATGGTCGCCACCCGTGCCGGTGTGGCCCGGCAGACCGTCTCCAACGCGATCAACTCCCCCGAACTGCTGCGCCCGCAGACCCTGGAGCGGGTGCGGCGGGCGATCGAGGAGCTGAACTACCGTCCGCACCGGGCCGCCCAGGCGCTGCGCACCCGGGCCAGCAGGCTGATCGGCTACGGGATCCGGCCGAGCACGGGCCGGGTGACGAGCCCGGTGCTCGACGAGTTCCTGCACGCGATCTCGGACGCGGCCGACCAGGCGGGCTACCGCGTGGTGCTGTTCTCGGCGCCGCCCGACGAGGAGCTGGATCGCTACCAGCAACTCCTGGACGAGCAGGGCGCGGACGCGTTCGTGCTGAGCGGCACCGACCGGGGCGACCGGCGGCAGGCGTGGCTGCACAAGAAGGGCGTGCCCTTCGTCGCGTTCGGCCGGACCTGGACGGGACGGGACGTCGGCGACTGGGTGGACATCGACGGTGCGGCCGGTACCGCGGCCGCCGTGCACCACCTGGCCTCCCTCGGCCACCGCGACATCGGCTTCCTGGGCTGGCCCAAGGGCTCCGGCGCCGGTGACGACCGCGCCAGGGGCTGGCACGACGCGATGCGCACGCTCGGCCTGCCGATCAGGAACCGGCGGGTGGAGAGCCCGGGCGATCTCGCCCCGGCCACCGAGGCCGCCGACCGGCTGCTGGAGGCCGGTGCGACCGCGGTGATCGCGGCGAGCGACGCGCTGGCGGTGGGCTGCTACCAGGCGCTGCACCGGCGCGGCCGGACGCCCGGTACGGACGTGGCGGTGGTCGGCTTCGACGACTCGCCGGTGGCCACCATGCTGTGGCCGACGCTGTCCAGCCTCGCCCAGCCGATCGAGGCCGTCGGCCGGGAGTGCATGCGCCTGCTGCTCGACCGGCTGAACGACGTCCGGCGGCCGGCCGAACACGTCCTGCTCGCACCGCACCTCATCGCGCGCGACAGCATCTGAGCGCCTGACGCCGCTCCTTCCTCCCCCTCACCTGTCCCACCCCTTCCCTCAACCGTCGTCCGCTTTCTCGCAGTTTCTCCCCACTCCCCCCGCACAGTCACCTGCCCGCGCCCCGCACACGTCAGGAGATCCCGCATGCCCACTTCCCGTACGCTCGGTGCAGCGACGGCGGCCTGTGCCGCCGTCCTGCTCGCCGTGACCGGCTGCTCGTCGAACAGCGGGTTCGACTCGTCGGCACCCAAGCAGTCGTCGAGCGGCCCGCAGAGCCTGTCCGTCATGATCGCCACCTCGGGCGACGCGGAGACCGCCGCGGTCAAGGAGGCCACGGCCGCCTGGGCCCAGCAGACCGGGAACAAGGTCACGGTGCAGCTGGCCAGCGACATCAACCAGCAGCTCGGCCAGGCGTTCGCGGGCAACAAGCCGCCGGACGTCTTCTACGTCAACTCCGACCAGTTCGCCAACTACGCCAAGGGCGGCTCGCTCTACGCCTACGGCGACCAGATCTCCGACGCGTCGGCCTTCTCCAGCACGCTGCGCGACTCCTTCTCCTACAACGGCAAGCTCGTCTGCCTGCCGAAGGACAGCTCGACGCTGGGCCTCGCGATCAACACCACGCTGTGGAAGCAGGCCGGACTGACCGCCGCCGACTACCCCACGACGTGGGACCAGTTGGCGAAGGACGCGGCCAAGCTGACCAAGGGCGGCGTGACCGGGCTCGTCACCACGCCCGACTACCAGCGGCTCGGCGCCCTGATGAAGGAGGCCGGCGGCTGGATCACCAACAGCGACCAGACGACCATGACCGCCGACAGCGCCGCCAACAAGCAGGCCCTCGACTTCGTCAAGTCGATGATGGCCAAGGGGTCGTTGAAGTACGCCTCCGACGTCGACGCGGGCTGGGGCGGTGAGGCGCTCGGCAAGAAGAAGGCGGCCATGACCATCGAGGGCAACTGGCTGTCCGGTGCGATGAAGGCCGACTTCCCGAGCGTCGACTACACCGTGGTGCCGCTGCCCGCCGGGCCGGCCGGCAAGGGCACGCTGGTGTTCAGCAACTGCTGGGGCGTGGCGGCCAAGAGCGGCCACCAGAAGGCCGCCGTGGACCTGGTCCGCTACCTGACCTCGGCCAAGCAGCAGCTCGCCTTCGGCGACGCGTTCGGCGTGATGCCGTCCCGGACCGACGCGCTGGCCTCGTACGCGCAGAAGTACCCCGACGCCAAGGCGTGGGTGGAGGGCATCGACTACGCCCAACGGCCGGTCACCATCGCCGGGTTCAACCAGGTGCTGACCCAGTTCAACACCGACCTGCAGTCGTTGCGCAGCACGTCGCCGGCACAGATCCTCGGCTCCCTGCAGCGCAACGGCGGCCAGGTGCTGGGCAATGCCCGATAGCGCACTGCTGGGCACGCCGGCGGCAGCCGGATCGCACCGGCCGGCGGCGGCCACCCGCCGCCGGCCGGTGCGGGACCGGATACGCCAGGGGGCGTGGGGCTGGCTGTTCGTGACGCCGATGGTGCTGGTGCTGGGCCTGTTCATGGCGCTGCCCATCCTCATGGCGCTGTGGGTGAGCCTCCTGCACTGGGACGGGCAGTCCAACCCGTTCACCGGGAACGTCGACTTCGTGGGCCTGCGCAACTACCGCGACCTGATCGGCACCGACGGGCTGACCCGCACGCTGTTCGCCACGTCGCTGCGGAACACCGCGTACTACGTGCTGCTGACGGTGCCGTTGCAGACCGTGCTGGCGCTGGGACTGGCGATCGCGGTCAACCAGCGGCTGCTGCGCGGCCGCGGTGCGGCCCGGACCGTCTTCTACTTCCCGTCGGTGACCAGCTCCATCGCGGTGTCCACGGTGTTCCTGTTCCTGTTCCAGGGCAGCGGCTCGGTCAACCGGATGCTGTCCTGGGTGGGCGTCAAGGGACCGAACTGGTTCGCCGATCCGCGGGGCGTCGTGTGGCTGGTGCTGGGCAACCTCGGGATCACCGACCGGGACCATCCGGGCGGGGCGCTCGCCCGGCACGGCGTGCTGGGACTGTCGTGGGCCGACTGGTTCTCCGGGCCGTCCGTCGCGATGTGCACGCTGATCCTGCTGTCGGTGTGGACGACGTCCGGGACGTTCATGCTGATCTTCCTCGCCGCGCTGCAGGGCATCCCCCGCACGCTGGAGGAGGCCGCGGCGCTGGACGGGGTGAACCGGCGCCAATTGCTGCGGCACGTCACGCTGCCCGCGCTGCGGCCGGTGCTGTTCCTGGTGCTCACGCTCGGCCTGATCGCCACCTGGCAGGTCTTCGACCAGGTGTACGTGATGGGCAAGGGCGCGCCGGGCAACACCACGCTCACCCCGGCGTACCTGTCGTACTCGTCCGGCTTCGACAACGCCGACTTCGGCCACGGCGCGGCGATCGCCTTCCTGCTGCTGGCGATCATCCTGCCGCTGGCCGGCCTGCAGCGGTGGGTGCTGCGGGAGCGCGGCACCAAGCGCACACGAAAGGGGGCGCGGGCCCGTGGCTGACGAACTGCCCGGCGTCGGGAGGCCCGTCGAACGGGTAGCGGGCGAGCGGCCGGTCCTGCGCCGCTTCCCCCGGCCGGCGCGGCTCGCGGGGTACCTGGCCCTGTGCGCCTTCGCGCTGCTCTACCTGCTGCCGTTCCTGATCCAGCTGGCGACCAGCTTCAAGACGGAACCGGACGCGGCCGCCCACCCCATGTCGCTGCTCACCTCCCATCCGACCGCGACTGCCTACCGGCGGCTGTTCGGGATGTCCGGCAGCGTCGAGAGCGTGCCGTTCCTGCGCTGGCTCGGCAACTCCGCCTTCGTCACCGTGGTCGTCACGTCCGGCAGGGTGCTGTTCGACTCCATGGCGGGCTACGCGCTGGCGCGGCTGCCGTTCGCCGGCCGCCGGACGCTGTTCGTGTTCCTGCTGTCCGCGATGTCGGTCCCGCCGGTCGTGCTGCTGATCCCCAAGTTCCTGGTGCTCAAGAGTTTCGGGATGTTCGACAGCTACGCCGGCATGATCGTGCCGCTGCTGGTCGACGCGGGCGGCGTCTTCATCATGAAGCAGTTCTTCGAGTCGATCCCCCGCGAGATCGAGGAGGCCGCGCGCATCGACGGGGCCGGGGTGCTGCGGATCTTCTGGTCGGTGGTGCTGCCGATGTCCCGCGCCCCGTTGATCTCCCTGACCGTGCTGTGCTTCCAGGGCTCGTGGAACGAGTTCACGCACTTCCTGGTGTCCACCCAGTCCAGCCGCTTCGACACCCTGACCACCGGCCTCGCGCACTTCGTGTCCGGCGGGCTCGGCGGCGGGACGCAGTACCCGCTGAAGCTGGCGGCGGCGCTGCTGTCCACCGTGCCGGTGGCGGTGCTGTTCTTCTGCTTCCAGCGCTACTTCGTCCGCGGCTCCAACGCGGGCTCGGTGAAGGAGTGACCCCTATGCGTGCTTTGCGCTCCCGCGGGGAAGGGAGCGCACTATGGAACCTCCGGACGTCGACCTCGGCCGCGACGAGACGCCTGAGCAGCGCGCGGACCGCCGGTGGGGCGACCTGCTGCAGGAGCTGCGGGTCGCCCAGACCGGCGTGCAGATCCTGTTCGGCTTCCTGCTCACCGTCGTCTTCCAGCAGCGCTTCGGACAACTCACCCCCGGCGAGCGCCATCTGTACGTGGTGAGCGTGGTGCTCGGCGCCGCCACGACCGGAGCGCTGGTCGGCCCGGTGGCGGTGCACCGGCTGCTGACCGGTCACCGGTTGAAGCCCGAGACGGTCGCCTTCGCCTCGCGGCTGATGGCGCTCGGCCTGTTCCTGCTGCTGTGCACCATGGTGTGCTCGCTGCTGCTGGTGGTGCGGGTGGCGGCGAGCGACACCACGAGCCTGTGGGTCGTCGGGGTGATGGTCGTGTGGTTCGCGCTGTGCTGGCTCGGCTTCCCGCTGTGGGCGCGGCACCGCAACAGCGCGCCTCCACTCGACGGCGGGTGAGGCCGGGCCGCGCCCGCGGGCGGGTCAGGGTGTCTCGGGGGGCAGGAGGAAGACGCCGGCGACCTTCTCGTCCGCACCGAAGGCGACCCGCGCCTTCATGTCGCCGGCCTCGTACCGCAAGGGGACGTCGACCACCGTGTGGTCGCCGATGCGCCGGACGAACGGCTCCTCCTCGCCGAAGCCCTCGAACGCGCCGACCAGGCCGGCGACCGACGCGAGGGCGTCGCCGCGCACCTTGTCGGTGAACGCCGCGCGCACCTCGTCGTTGAACGACGGGCGGGCGTCGTCCATCCGGTCCTCCAGCACGGCCGTGACGATGGCGACGGCGCGTTCCGCCGCGTCGGCCATGCGCACTGTCTTGTCCATGGGTTCTCCCGTCCGGGGATCGATGGGTTTGCCGAACCGCTGGAACGCGGCCTGGCGGGTGACCCCGAGCAGGTCGCCGATCTCCTGCCAGGTGTGCCCCGCGTCGCGCGCCTGCTGGACGCACAGCTTGAGCACCTGCTCCGCCACGCCGTCCATGTCCCTGGCCTGGTCGACCAGGTCGAGGTAGGCGGGCGGCGCGAGCGGGCTGCCCAGGGCCCCGGCGAGGGCGGTGGCCCGGTCGGCCAGCAACGCGGTGAGGGCCGTCAGCGACGGCGAGGGTTCGGTCACGTGTCAAGCATGCCTTTACACCCGACGGGCGTCAAGGTTTTCTTGACAACTCTCCGGCTGCCGGGGCGGACGGGGCGCGGGCGGGGGCGTCAGCCCTGGTGGAAGGCGGTGACGACCAGGTCGGCGAGCAGCGCCGCGTAGGTGCCGTCCGGGTCGAGGTCGGGGTCGTAGATCGTGATGTTGAGGCCCACGCAGCGGTCCGAGCGGACCAGCGTGCGCAGCAGCGGGGCGAGTTCGCCGGGCAGCAGGCCGCCGTCGTCGGGGCTGTCCACGGCGGGCATCACGGAGGGGTCCAGCACGTCGGCGTCCAGGTGCACCCAGAACCCGTCGAGTTCGGGCGCGGCCAGCGTGCGCAGGGCCGCGGCGGCCGCCTGCTCGGCGCCGCGCTCGCGGATCTCCCCCACCGTGGTGCTCGCTATGCCCGACGCGGTCAGCTCGGCCCGCTCCTCGTCGTAGTCCCGGATGCCGAAGACCTGGACGTCGCTCTCCCGCAAGTAGGGGCGCAGACCCTCCAGGTCGGTGAGGTCGGCCTGGCCGCGGCCGGTGGCCAGGGCGAGCTCCTCGCCGCCCGCGGCGCCGACGTACGGGGAGTTGCCGGGGTGCCGGAAGTCGGCGGACCCGTCGATCACGGCGATCCCGTAGCGCCCGCGGCGGCGCAGCGCGAGCGAGGCACCGAGCTGGATGGAGCAGTCGCCGCCGAGGACGACGGGGAACTCGCCGTCCCGGACGTGGCCCTCGATGCGGTCGGCGAGCTTGCGGGTGTAGGCGGCTATGGCGCCCGCGTTGAAGACCCCGTCGCCCGGCTTCCACTCCCCGCGGTCGTAGCGGGGCGGCACGACGACTCCGCCCTCCGCGGCGCCGAGCCGCGCCAGGAGCCGCTGTTCGCGCAGCGCCCCGGCGAGTTTGTAGCAGCCCGGCACCGCGCCTTCGGCGGGCGGCCGCAGGCCGAGGTTCGAGGGGGCGTCGAGCAGGACGAGGCGATGGCGCATCGGCCCATTATGACCAGCCGCCGGGAGCGGCCCTCCGGGCGGCCCCCGCGGCCCCGGACAGCCGCCCGCCTACTGGGACGGACCGTCCACCTGCCGGGACGCCGCCGGGCGCGGACCGGCGTGCCGTGCGACGTTGGACCTGGCCGGAGCCGGTTCGCCCCGCGCTCCGACCCCGTCGGGCCCGCCGCCCCGTGCGGCGCCCGCCCCGCCACCGAGAGGAGTCCCAGGATGCGGGCACTGGAGACCATCGGGTTCAGCCTGGGCGTCATCGCCTTCACCGTCGGCCTGCTGCTCTTCCTGATCGGCGGCCCGAACTACCGCCGCAACTGAGGCGGGACGGCTTCCCCTCCGCCACCGCCGCCGGTCGCCGAACGTCCGGTCGGCCCCGGCGGCACCCTGCACCACGGCCGTGATGAACGCGCCAAGGCTGCCGTGGGCGCGGCGGGACGCGACGTCCGGCAGCTCACAGCGGCAACACCCCTTTCCACGGCTGCGGTGAAAGCGCGCACGGCCGGTTCACCGCGATCGGGTCCGGGAGATGCGGCTCGGGGCCGAGTGCCGCAGTGAACGCACCGACGCACCCGCGGGCGCGGCAGGACGCGACGTCCGGCACCTGACCGCGGCGGCACCCTCCACCACCGCCGCGGTGAAAGCGCGCACGGCCGGTTCGCCGTACTCGGGTCCGGGGCACGCGGTGAACGCACCGATGCAGCCGCGGGCGCGGCGGAACGCGTGGGGTTTGTCCGCCGGCCGGCGGCAGAGCGCCGGCGCCTGGTCGGGGTATGCCCGCGCGGCGGTGGGTTCAGTCCGCGGACTTGGGCTGCCAGGGGATGCCGGGGACGACCAGGGGGCTGCTGGTGACGGGGTCGGGGACGACGACCGAGGTGAGGCCGAAGACCTCGCGGACCAGGTCGGCGGTGACCACGTCGGCCGGGCGGCCCTGCGCGACGATCCTGCCGGCCTTCATGGCGATCAGGTGGTCGGCGTACCGGGCGGCCTGGTTGAGGTCGTGGAGGACGGCCACGACCGTGCGGCCGCGGCCGTGGTTGAGGCGCCGGACCAGGTCGAGCACCTCGACCTGGTGGGCGATGTCGAGGTAGGTGGTCGGCTCGTCCAGCAGCAGCAGGTCGGTGTCCTGGGCCAATGCCATGGCGATCCACACCCGCTGGCGCTGCCCGCCGGACAGCTCGTCCACCGGGCGGTCGGCGAGGTCGGCGGTGTTGGTGTGCTCCAGCGCCTCGGCGACGGCGCGCTCGTCGGCCTCGGACCACTGCTGCCACCACTTCTGGTGCGGCTGGCGGCCGCGGGCGACCAGGTCGGCGACGGTGATGCCGTCCGGCGGCGTGGGGCTCTGCGGCAGCACCCCGATGGTACGGGCGACCTGCCGCCCGGGGATGCCGGAGAGCTCGGCCCCGTCCAGCAGCACGGTGCCGCTCCGCGGCTTGAGCAGCCGGCCCAGCGCGCGCAGCAGCGTGGACTTGCCGCAGGCGTTGGGGCCGACGATCACGGTGACCTGGCCGTCGGGGATCTCCAGGTCGAGGCCGTCGACGACCGTCCGGTCCTCGTAGGCGAGGGTGAGCGCCTGCGCGGTGAGTCGGCTGGGGGTGCTCATGAGCTGCTGCCTCCGGAACGGCTGCGGGTGCGGGCGATCAGCCACATCAGGTAGGGGGCGCCCACCGCTGCGGTGAGCACGCCGACGGGAAGTTCGACGGGCGAGAACAGGCGGCGGGCCAGCAGGTCCGCGACCACGACGACCAGGGCACCGGTGAGCGCCGAGGACAGCAGCGGGATCTGCGCGGTGCGGGTCAGGCGGCGGGCGATCTGGGGGGCCAGGAGCGCCACGAAGTCGACCGGACCGGTCGCACCGGTGGCGACGGACGCCAGGACGACGCCGAGCAGGGCGAGGCCGAGCCGCACCCGGTCCAGCCGGATGCCGAGCGCGATCGCGGTGTCGTCGTCGAAGGACGCGCCGCGCTGCGCCCGGGCCGCCCACAGCGCGGCGGGCACCGCCACCAGCAGGACCAGGGCGAGCGGCGCGGCCTGGTCGTAGCCGCGGCTGTTGAGGGAGCCGGTCAGCCAGACCTTGGCCTGCTGGGCGACGAGGTAGTCGCCCTTGGTGAGGAAGAGCTGGGTCAGCGAGCCGAGGGCGATCGAGACGCCGATGCCGATCAGCACGAAGCGGGACGCCTGCATCCCGCCCCGCCAGGCGAAGGCGTACACCAGCAGGGCCGCGCCGAGCCCGCCCGCCACCGACACGTACGGCAGCGTGGTGTGCGCGACCAGCCCGAAGCTCATCGCGGCGACCGTGGCGGCGCCCGCGCCGTGGGTGACGCCGATGACGTCGGGGCTGGCCAGCGGGTTGCGGGCGACGGTCTGGACGAGCGCGCCGGCGACACCGAAGGCGGTCCCGGCCAGCAGGCCGACGACCAGCCGGGGCAGCCGCAGCGTGCCGACGACGAACTCGTCGGGGCTGGGCCGCCCGAGCAGGACGTCGACCACCTGCACGGGCGAGGTGAAGGTCTCCCCGATGCACAGGGAGAGCACGACCGCGACGGCCAGCAGCACGGCGAGCAGCGCCGCGACGGCCACCGCCCTGCGGTGCACCAGGAAGCTGGCCCGTCCGGCGCGCACGACGGCGTAGCCGGCCGGGCGCACCCCGGCGCGGGCGCCGAGCGCGGGGGCAGCGGTGGAAGTGCCGCCGGTGGTGGTGCGGTTCACGAGGCGACCACCGTTCTGCGCCGCACGAGCACGATCAGGAACGGTACGCCGAGCAGCGCGGTCATCACCGCCACCGGCACCTCCGAGGGCGGGAAGACGATCCGGCCGATCACGTCGGACAGCAGGATCATCACCGGCCCCAGCAGCGCGGCGACCGGCAGCACCCAGCGGTGCGCGGCGCCGACCAGCGCGCGGGCGAGGTGCGGAACGGCCAGGCCGGTGAAGGCGATCGGGCCGACCGCGGCCACCGCCGCCCCGGTGAGGACGGTCGCGCCCACGGCCCCGAGCACCCGCAGCCGGGCCACGTCGTGGCCGAGTCCGCGCGCGGCGTCGTCGCCGAGGGCCAGCGCGTCCAGACCCTTGGCGAGGAGCCCGGCGAGCAGCAGGCCGGCGAGGACGAACGGCCAGATCCGGGCGATGACGTCGGTGCCGCGGCCGCTGATCGACCCGACCTGCCAGAACCGGAACTCGTCCAGGGCATGGGCGTTGGTGGTGGCGATGCCGGAGACGAGGGAGGCGAGGAAGGCGTTCATCGCGGCGCCGGCCAGCGCCAGTTTGACCGGGGAGGCGCCGCGATGGCCGCCGGCGGCGACCAGTTGGACGGCGACGGCGGCCAGCGCGGCGCCGGCGAAGGCGAACCAGACGTAGCCGGTGAGGGTGTGCACGCCGAAGAAGGCGATGGCGCACACCACTCCGGCCGAGGCTCCCTGGCTGACCCCGAGGATGCCGGGTTCGGCGATCGGGTTGCGGGTGATGCCCTGCATGACGGTGCCGGCGACCGCGAGCGCGGCGCCGGCGAGCACGCCGATGACGGTGCGCGGCACGCGCAGCGACCGCACCACCTCGGCGTCGTTGCTGGTCCCGCCGTGCAGCAGGGCCTGGATCACCACGCTCGGGGCGATCTGCCGGCTGCCCACCGCCAGGCTGAGCAGGACGGCGAGCGCGAGCAGCACCGCGCATCCGATCAGCCAGCCGATGCGGCTACGGGTGGGTCGCGCCATCCGCCGCGTTCACTCTCCTTCGTTCCCTGCGTTCACGTCGCCGGCCGTCGGGCCGTCAGGCCGTCAGGTACGTCGTCAGGTCGTCGAGGACCGAGTTGGCGGCGGTGACGCCGAGTCCGAGGTACCAGGTCTCGTCGGGGACGTCGTGGGCGTGGCCGTCCTTGACCGCCTTGAGGTTCTTCCACAGCGGGTTGCCCTGGGCCTTGGACTTGTCGGTGGCCTTGGGGTCACCGTAGACGCCGGTGAAGATGTAGTCCGCGTCGGCCTGGTCGATGTTCTCGGCGCTGACCTCGGCGGCCAGGTCGCTGATGTCCTGGTTCTTCGGGCGCGGGATGCCGACGTCCTTCAGGATGGTGCCGATGAAGGAGTCGTTGGCGTAGAGGCGGATCTTGCCCTCGGGCATGTAGCGGACCATGGACACGGTCGGCTTGTGGGCGCCGAGCTTGTCGCCCAAGGTCTTGGCCCGCGCCTGGTAGGCGGCGAGGTTCGCCTTGGCCTGTGCGGTCCTGTCCAGCGCGGCGGCGTTCAGCAGGTAGTTCTCCTTCCATGTGAAGCCGGGGCGGATGGAGAAGACCGTCGGCGCGATCTTGGACAGCTCGTCGTAGGAGTCGGCGGCGCGCAGCTGGCTGCCCAGGATCAGGTCGGGCTTGAGGTTGTGGATCGCCTCCAGGTTGAGGCTGTTGATGGTGCCGACGTTCGCCGGGTCGCCGGCCTGGCCCTTCAGGTACGACGGCAGCTTCGGCGAGCCCTCGGTGACGGCGAGGCCGACCGGCTTGATGCCGAGCGACACCACGTTGTC
This sequence comes from Actinomycetes bacterium, assembly GCA_009783685.1. Lineage (GTDB taxonomy): Bacteria > Actinomycetota > Actinomycetes > Streptomycetales > Streptomycetaceae > Actinacidiphila. Next base: position 2,249 of record WRCZ01000017.1, on the reverse strand, counting down.
CAACTCGCCGACGTCCAGCACGACGACCCGCTTGGGCTGGGACTTGATGACGGTGTCGCCCATGGCCGTCCTGACGGTGCGCGGCCACTCCCCCGGCTTGGCGTCCGTGCCGAGGGCGGCGGTCTTGGCGGCGGCGTCGCCGAAGTCCTTGCCGCCCTGCGCGACCGACTTGGAGTCCTTGGTCCCTGAACTGCCCGAGCCCCCCTTCCCGCTGTCGTCGGACGCACCGCAGGCCGCGAGGCTCAGCGCGGCGGCGATGGTGACAGCGACGGCGGCTGAGGCGCGGCGCCGAAGGGACATGACGGAACTCCCTGAGGTCGGGTTGATCATTGACGCGTTAGGTGAGCCTTACCTTATGCGATGCCTGTGTGGCCTGGACAGGGGGGTCGTTGGTGACGGCACGCATATGGCGTCCGGCGCCCGCTCGCCGGACGGCGGGCCCGGCGCGGAGTTCGGGGCCGGTCGCTTCTGCCGTCAACTGGCCTTGCGCCAGGCAAGGGTGGCGGGGCGGACGGCGCCTGCCCCGAACCTGGCGTTGACCTCGTCCATGACCGGCTCGGCGCGCAGCCGGTTCTCCCGCGCCCGCTCCAGGCTGATCTGCCCGCCGGCCGTGCCCGCCGGACGCAGGCCCTCCGCGGTGACGGTGATGCCGCGGACGCGGGCACGCTGCAGGTGCAGGGCGTCGACCATCCGGTACAAGGCGCCGCGCAGGTCGTCGGTGTGGTGGGAGGGCTCCGGCAGTTGCCTGGTGCGACTGACGGTGGAGCCGCCCGAGAAGGCGACCTCCAACGTCAGCCCGGCCGCGATCCGGCCGCACCCGCGCAGCCGGTCCCCCAGGACGACGGCGGTCTCCAGCAGCGCGGCGCGGATCGCACCCGTGTCGAGGGTGTCGGCGTCGAACAGGCGGCGCTCACTGGTGGCGTCGGGCAGCCCGGTGGGCGACACCGGGCGCGGGTCGATGCCGCGGGCCCGGTCGCGCAGCAGGCGTCCGGCGCGGCCGCCGAGGATCCGCTGGACCGTGGACTCGGGGACGGCGGCCAGCGCGCCGACGGTGCGCAGCCCGAACGAGGTGAGCGCGCGTTCCTGGACCGGCCCGATGCCGTGCAGCATCCCGACCGGAAGCGGGTCGAGGAAGCCCCGCACCTGCTCCGGGGTGACGACGGAGACCGGCAGCGGACCCTTGGAGGCGATCGCGGCGACCGTCCAGTTGGGCCCCGCCCCGATCCGCGCGTCCACGTCCAGGTGCGCCAGGGCGCGGACCCGGATCCGCTGCGCCAGGTCGTACGGCGAGGCGTCCCAGTAGCGCAGCGCCCCGGCCACGTCGACCAGTGCCGCGGACGGCGGGAGGACCTGGAGCACCGGCGAGATGTCGCGGATCAACCCCAGCAGCGCCCGGTACTCCCGCTCCCCCGTGCCGGGCCGGCACCGCACATGCAAGACGTGCGCGCCCGCCGTTCCGGCCTGCCTGTCCGCTGCCACACCGACCACCTCCCGCGTCCCCGCCACCCTACTCGAACAGAATTCGAACACACCAGGTCCCGGGCGGCACGCCCGGCCGTCGGAGGGGCGATGCGGAACCGCCGCGAATCCCCTTGTCGGCCAGGTGATCACCGGCTAATCTCGCCAGGCGCATATGGGGGGATCACCGCAGGTGTGGGGAAATGACAGACGAAATCGGCGCGCCCGCGAAAGCCGTGAGCGCGTGGAAGCAGGTGGCGACGGCCCTGATCCTGGTGCCGGCACTCGGTGTCGGCCTGTGGAAGGTGCAGGCCTCGTCGTCCTCGGACGGCACGCCGCCGCCCGCCAGGTGCTCGGAACCGGACCAGGAGCCGGGGAACGGGCACGGGCAGGTCTCCGGGACCCAGCTGTGCGCGGCGCTGAACCGCCCCGACCTCCCCGATCTGCTGGGCACTCCGGCAGAAGCCGCCAAGGCCGCGAGTTCCAGCGGCGGCTCGCTCGAACTCGCCTCCGGCACGCAGTTCGCCACGCCCTCGGCCCGGGTGGAACTGGACACCTACACGGTGACGCTCTCCGCGACGTACGACCGGCTCCCGGTGGCGGAGACCGCGGCGCTCCTGGGCGACGGGGCCCGGCAGCGGACCGTGCTGGGCCGCCCCGCGGTGCTGTACGCGGACCGCACCATCAGTATCAGGTTCCGGTTCGACGGGGGCGACTGCGACAGCAGCCCCGGCGTCCCGGAGCACACGCTGGTCGTGGCACGTGACGCCAAGGACAGCGGCGGCTCCTTC